>JAYTTL010000298.1:0-4505 GCA_043745325.1 Actinomycetes bacterium | reverse complement strand
CGTTTAAGCAGATGCCGATGATCTTTGAACCACGGCAGGCCGGTGGTGTACTTGGATGGACCGGGGCAATCGCCGCTTTTGGTCCCTTTATCTTTGGTGTTCTACTCTCGCTCATGGCTCCTGCCGGCTTCTTTCAAGGCGTTGCGCTCTTTGCTCTCGTAGGAACTGCCATTGCATGGTGGTTCTATACACGTAAAGGGGCAGAAGCTAGAAGTTAAAAGCAGGTTCGTTATTCCGGGTGATATTCGGCAGACTCTTGCCATGGATGTCACCCGGCTTAGCGCGCTCTCTGATGCCGTCATGGATGTTGCTAAGGGCCAAGACTTAAAAACATCACTTAAGCGACTCATACAAAATGCGGTTCTCATTACCGACTGTACTTACGGAGCTCTCGGGTCGATTACCGCAGATGGAGCGCTTGAGGATTTTACATACGTAGGTATAAGCGAAGAAACGGCCGATGAGATAGAGAGATTTCCCGAAGGTAAAGGCCTGCTTGGGCATTTACTTGCAGTTCCGCAGCCACTGCGCGTCTCAGTAATAGAGGATCATCCTGCATCGGTCGGATTTCCAAAGGGACATCCTGCGATGTTGGGCTTCTTAGGCGTTCCGATTCGAATTCGCAACGAGCTCTATGGGAGTATCTATTTGACACAAAAGCGCAATGGAAAAGATTTCACCGAAGAAGATGAAAAACTTGTAGTTGTTTTAGCATCGGCTGCTGGCGTTGCAATTGATAGTTATCGCGGCCATATTGCACAAAACCAAGTGAGCGTATTAGCTGAACGTGAAAGAATTGCTAGGGATTTACATGACCTTGTAATACAGAGGTTATTTGCTTCAGGAATTTCGTTGCAGTCAGTTGAGTCGGATGCTTCGCTATCAACGGCATCATTAGAAAAGATTAGAAGTACTTTGAATAATCTTGACTCCACTGTTCAGCAAATTAGGACAACAATCTTTGCGCTACAAGATGAACATCCCATTGCAGATATTCGGAGTTTAATTATGAGCGAAGTTGCCTCACTAAGTACCACTGCTGGATTCCAAATTTCATACAGTTTCATTGGTCCAGTAGATACCGTAATTGGAGAAGAGTTAGCTGGCCAAGTTATTCCAGTTATACGCGAACTTCTTACTAATGCTATTCGACATTCAGATGCAACCTTGATTGAGCTGGTAGTTCTTGCGAATCAAACGTACTGTGAAATAAGCGTTGTGGATAATGGAAAGGGATACGTTCCAGGTGAGCGAAAGAGTGGGCTACTGAACCTTGAACGGCGCGCCGTGGCAAGGGGTGGGGAGTTTGAGATTGTTAAGAATGGTGTTTCTGGTACTCGAACTATGTGGCGTGCAAGCCTTTAACTTCTACCTACACTCAATCGGACAGCCATAGCCGCCGCCTGCGTGCGGCGTTCAAGCCCTAATTTTCTAAGGAGTGAAGAAACATAGTTCTTGACTGTTTTTTCGGCTAAGAACATATTTTTTGCAATCTCTCTATTAGTCATACCTTCACCAATATACTCAAGTACTCGTTGTTCTTGATCGGTCAGTTCGTAAATTTCACTGGCCGGATTTCTATTTTCGCGTAAGCGATTAGTCACAGAAGAGATTAATTTAGTGTCAAGAAAACTCTCTCCGGCTGCGACCTTACGAATTGAACCAAGGAGTTCTAAATTCTTTATATCTTTGATTAGATACCCTACGGCACCCCCAAGTACTGCACCCAGTAGAGCTTCATCATCCTGAAAAGATGTCAACATCAATACCTTCAGGTTAGGTTTCAAAGAAATAAGCTCTCGGCAGAGTTCAATACCATTTCCATCTGGTAAGCGCACATCTAAAACTGCAACATCTGCATCGATAGCCTCAAAATTAGCCAATGCATCTGCACAATTAGCCGCACTGCCAACTACAGACAAGTCTTCTTCTGCGTCAATGAGATCGATTAATCCCTTGCGTACTAGCTCGTGATCATCGACAACAAAGACTTTAGTCTGCATTTTTCTCCCTATTTTAGAAATATATCCATTATTAGGCCATGGCCTTTTTAAGGTTTTCATCGATCGAGCCTAAGAACTCTTGAGTAGTTTGCCAAGGGGCATCCTTAGAAATTAAAAGTGATAAATCCTTAGTCATCTTGCCTTGCTCAACCGTTTCGATACAGACTCGCTCCAGCGTTGCACAGAAAGCGGCGAGTTCGGCGTTGTTATCTAACTTTGCGCGGTGAGCCAATCCTCGTGTCCAGGCAAAGATCGATGCAATTGGATTAGTCGAAGTTGCTCTACCTTTTTGATGCTCTCGATAGTGACGTGTCACTGTGCCGTGGGCGGCTTCGGATTCAACAATCTTTCCATCGGGAGTCATTAAGACCGATGTCATCAGACCTAGTGAGCCATAACCTTGAGCAACGGTGTCGGATTGAACATCGCCGTCATAGTTCTTACACGCCCAGACATATCCGCCCTCCATGCGAAGTGACATAGCGACCATGTCATCGATTAAGCGGTGCTCATACCAAATTCCGGCTGTGTCAAAGGCGGTTTTAAACTCAGCTTCAAAAATCTCTTCGAAGATATCTTTAAAACGACCATCGTAGGCTTTCAAAATGGTGTTCTTGGTTGAAAGGTAAACTGGGAAATTACGATTGAGTCCATAGTTCAAAGATGCACGTGCAAAGTCACGGATCGATTCATCCATGTTGTACATACCCAAAGCAATTCCTGATGATGGGAAATCAAAGACGTTGTATTCAACTGGCTTTGAGCCATCTTCAGGCACAAATGTCATCGTTAACTTACCGGCAGCGGGTACCAAGAAATCTGTTGCTTTGTACTGATCTCCAAAAGCATGTCGGCCGATAACGATTGGCTTTGTCCAGTGGGGAACTAGGCGAGGAACATTACTAATAATGATTGGCTCACGAAAAATTACACCACCTAAGATATTTCTAATGGTTCCATTAGGCGACTTCCACATCTTTTTCAAACCAAATTCTTCTACCCGAGCCTCATCTGGTGTAATAGTTGCGCACTTTATGCCAACGCCATGCTTTTGAATTGCATGGGCTGATTCAATCGTTACTTGATCATCGGTTGCATCACGGTTTTCCATGCCTAAGTCGTAGTATTCAAGGTTTATATCTAGATAAGGAAGAATCAATGACTCCTTGATGAACTGCCAGATTATGCGAGTCATCTCGTCGCCATCTAACTCGACTACGGTTCCTTCTACGTTGATCTTGGCCATGCGATAAGCTCCCTATTTAGAGTGTTTGGACATCTGCTTGTTTTGCACGTACGGCTTGTGCTGCAGCTTTTAGGGCCACTAACTCCGATTGCGTTAACGCGCTTTCAACTACTTTCACTACTCCACTGCGACCAATCTGCGCTTCAACGCCAAGGTAGACACCAGAAATTCCATACTCTCCATCTACCCATGCACATACAGGCATCACCTCACCTGAATCCTCTATAACCGCTTTTGCCATGCGAGCAGCTGCAGCCGATGGCGCGTAATAGGCCGAGCCCGTTTTAAGCAAAGCCACGACTTCGGCGCCACCATTGCGAGTGCGATCAACGAGTTCATCTATGTCGGTTTGCGATAGAAATTCGCTCAGCGCTTTTCCATTAACTGTGCAGCGACTTGGAATCGGCACCATTGTCTCACCGTGTGAACCGAGAGTAAGCGTCTTAACTACGCCGACTTTCACGGCCAATTTTTCGGCGACAAAGTTAGTAAATCGGGCGGTATCTAGCATTCCAGCCTGACCCATCACGCGGTTTTTGGGAAAACCAGTTGCAATCTGAGCAAGAAATGTCATCTCATCGAGTGGATTTGAAACCACAATAACGACGGCATTAGGTGAGTGCTTAGCAATATTTTCTGCTACCCCTCGGACAATGCCGGCATTAACTCCAATTAAATCCATCCGACTCATGCCAGGTTTGCGAGGAAGGCCTGCGGTAATTACGACGACATCTGAGTTAGCCGTTGCTTCATAGCCCGCGCCCTCGGCCGTGGTGGTTGACCCGATAATCTTTGTCTCAAAACCCTCAATCGATCGCGACTGATTCATATCGAGGGCTAGGCCTTCGGGTTTGCCTTCAACAATGTCGGTAAGAACTACGGTGTCAAAAATATCGTATTCGGCTAATCGAAGCGCGGTTGTTGAGCCATAAAAGCCTGCACCGACCACTGTAACTTTTCCGCCCATGACGTACTCCTTTTATTCCTTCTTCAAGCACTACGCCAACCTTACCGTCCGTGAGGAAGCGCAATGGCCAGAGCGAAAAGCGCGACGGCGATAACGAGCGGGAAATAAAAGTCAAATTTCCGTGAATGACGGGCTTTCAAGGCAATACCAGCGGTGCCAACGGCAATAAAAATCGACCCAACTCGCACTAATCCGCCTATTCCAAGTGCGATGCCAACGAGTACTGCGATATTGCTCATGATGCCTAAAAAGCGATCGGTCAACTGCATGCATCCACTACGTTTTTTAT
>JAYTTL010000297.1:0-1222 GCA_043745325.1 Actinomycetes bacterium | reverse complement strand
AATACATTCCAGCTGAAGAAGTTGATTACATGGATGTTTCTCCGCGCCAGATGGTTTCTGTTGCAACTGCGATGATTCCATTTCTTGAGCACGATGATGCTAACCGCGCGTTGATGGGCTCGAACATGATGCGCCAATCAGTTCCATTGATGCGTGCAGAAGCACCATTGATCGGTACTGGTATGGAGTTCCGTGCAGCCGTTGATACAGGTGATGTAGTTACAGCCACTAAAGCAGGAGTTGTAACTGAAGTATCTGCCGAAGAAGTTAAAGTAATGGCCGATGATTCAACGTATCAAACCTATGCACTTCATAAGTTCA
This sequence comes from Actinomycetes bacterium, assembly GCA_043745325.1. Lineage (GTDB taxonomy): Bacteria > Actinomycetota > Actinomycetes > Nanopelagicales > Nanopelagicaceae > Planktophila. Next base: position 901 of record JAYTTL010000297.1, on the reverse strand, counting down.
CTCGCTCAAACCAAGGAACCTCATATAACCAAAAGGTTGTTGTTTCTGAGGGTCAACGTCTAGAAATTGGCTCGGTCATCGCCGATGGTCCTTGCACCGATATGGGTGAAATGGCACTTGGTAAAAACTTACTCGTGGCATTTATGTCATGGGAGGGTCACAACTACGAGGATGCAATCATCTTGTCGCAGCGTTTAGTTCAAGACGATGTCTTGACTTCGATTCACATAGAAGAGTACGAAGTTGATGCCCGCGATACCAAGCTTGGCGCAGAAGAGATCACTCGCGATATCCCGAACGTATCAGAGGAAGTTCTCTCAGATCTTGATGAGCGCGGAATCATCCGTGTTGGCGCCGACGTTGTTCCGGGCGACATCTTGGTTGGAAAAGTGACACCCAAGGGTGAAACCGAATTAACTCCAGAAGAGCGTTTACTTCGCGCAATCTTTGGTGAAAAAGCTCGCGAAGTTCGCGATACCTCACTCAAGGTTCCACACGGTGAATCAGGCAAGGTAATTGGCGTAAAGATCTTTGAATCAGAAGAGGGTTTTGAGCTTGCCGCAGGCGTTAACCAACTAGTTCGCGTCTACGTTGCACAAAAGCGCAAGATTCAAGATGGCGACAAGCTCGCAGGTCGCCACGGCAACAAGGGAGTTATCTCTAAGATTCTTCCAGTTGAAGATATGCCGTTCCTTGAAGATGGAACTCCCGTAGATGTAGTTCTTAACCCACTAGGTGTACCTGGACGTATGAACGTCGGACAGGTTCTTGAGATGCACTTAGGTTGGGTCGCAAAAACTGGGTGGGACTTATCTGGTGTCGATGAAGCGTGGCAGAAGCACATGCGCGCAATCGGTGCTGAGAAAGGTGCTCCAGGAACGAAATTTGCGACACCGGTATT
>JAYTTL010000296.1:0-1223 GCA_043745325.1 Actinomycetes bacterium | reverse complement strand
CCATGAAGCTGGAATCGCTAGTAACGGCGCATCAGCTACGGCGCCGTGAATACGTTCCCGGGTCTTGTACACACCGCCCGTCACATCATGGAAGCTGGCCTCGCTCGAAGTGTCCGCGCTAACTCGCAAGAGAGGCAGGGCCCTAAAGCAAGACTGGTGACTGGGATGAAGTCGTAACAAGGTAGCCGTAGGGGAACCTGCGGCTGGATCACCTCCTTTCTATGGAGTCATGACTGCAACCGAGTGCTGGACTATTTAGTTACATTTTGTAGCTAAATCTCACCCCAGCCTCAATTAACAATCGCAGTCAAGGTCGATGCCATTGGCTGTTACCTAGAGTAACAGGAAGTATTCACGAGATCGACCTTCTAACCTCAGCCAAAGCGTAAGCTTTGACTGAAAACTGAAAACTGAAATCTGAAAACTCCCGCCAAGGGTATGTCAACGCAGCAATGCCTGACAAAAATCTTACCGTGAGCACTGGTAAAACTACAGCCGACGCCCGCAACGTACAAAATAATCTTCATCATTCACTCCGTGACCTAAATTATAGGCAGAAGCAATTCCACCTAGAAGGCGGGTCCGAGAACACAACAATTTCTCATGGGGGTATAGCTCAGTTGGTAGAGCGCCAGCTTTGCAAGCTGGATGTCAGGAGTTCGAACCTCCTTGCCTCCACTTTGGTTAACTCCAAAGTGAACCGAGGCAGGCCGAGCACCGCACCCTTGAACACGCACCCTATCACTGGTAAAAGCGTCCCACCTTAAAAAGGGGTCCTTAGCTCAGTTGGTTAGAGCACCGCCTTGATAAGGCGGGGGTCGCTGGTTCGAGTCCAGCAGGGCCTACCATTTTTAAAGTAACTCTTTAAGCACCCAAACAGAAATCAAGTTAAACCATTGCCCATCCCAAGTAAGAACCTCGTTCTTTGACAACTGCATATAGGTAAGAAAAAATATAGAAAGTTTACAATTTCCTGATCCGAAAACGCTGCTTCTGAGGAAGCAGCCACTCTTGATCTTAGGGAATACGGCGTAACATACAAAAACCATTTGAAGGCCCCCGGGAACTAGCTGAGAGCGAATTTCCTGGACGGCATCTAAAACTTTGAATGAGAATCAAGCTAGTAAGGGCACACAGTGAATGCCTTGGCTCTAATAGGCGAAGAAGGACGTGACAAGCTGCGATAAGCTTCGGTGAGCTGCACATAAGCTATGACCCGGAGA
>JAYTTL010000295.1:0-4521 GCA_043745325.1 Actinomycetes bacterium | reverse complement strand
AACTTGTTTACGGAACTATCCGAATGTTGGGAAAACACGATTGGGTATTAGCTCAGATTAGTGATCGCCCTTGGTTAGAAGTTGATCCAGGAATCATTGATGTTGCGCGGTTAGGCGTGCATCAACTTCATGAAATGCGCATACCCGACCATGCCGCGGTTGCCGCAACTGTTGAAGTGGCACGCGCAAGACTCGGGGAATCCAAGGCCAGTTTTGTCAATGCTCTTCTCAGAGGCATCACCAGAAAATCTATAGATGAGTGGTTTGCGCCCCTGTCTCAGATGAAAGATCCAGTATCAAGGCTGGCTATTTTATATTCACATCCTGAATGGATTGTCTCTGCATATTACGATTTACTCAAAGATTGGAAGCAGACAGAGGAGGCGCTAAAAATAAACAACATCCCAGCGCTTCCAACGTTGGTTTCATGGCCGGGATATTCAACGCAGTCAGATTTGATTAACCTTGGCGCCACAGCTACGCAGTTTTCCACGCTAGGTGCTCGGTGGAAAGGAAACCCTGGCAGTCTAGATCTTATTCGACACCGATTAGCTGGAGTTCAAGATGAGGGCTCTCAGTTAGTTACCACTGTTTTTGCATCGGTAGCCAACGGAACGAAGTGGCTAGATTTGTGTGCTGGTCCAGGAGGCAAAGCGGCCCTTCTTTGTGCCATTGGCGCGCAAAGGGAGGTCGCAGTCACAGCAAATGAGATTTCAACTCCTCGCGCAGAGTTAGTAAAACGTGTGGTGCACGGTGCACGAGTATGGGTTGGGGATGGCCGCGAGATTGCCGAGCGGGGCGAGAGCTTTGATGCAATCTTGATTGATGCACCATGTACAGGTCTTGGAGCACTGCGAAGGCGACCTGAAGTGCGATGGCGTCGAACATTACAAGATTTGCGTGAACTTACTAAATTACAACGCGAACTCATTCACGCAGCTATTGGCGTTTTAAATCCTGGGGGAGTACTTGGATATGCCACATGTTCACCGCATGTGGCTGAAACAACCGTTCAAGTCAACGATATTCTAAAAAACTATCCAGAGTTAGAACTTATCGATTTATCATCGAAGATGCCGTTGGGACTCCAGGATGGGATTCGTGATGGGGCCATGAGTCTTTGGACTCATCTTCATGGAACCGATGCAATGTTTCTAGCGGCTTTCGTTAAGAAAAGTTAAACTTTAACTATGCCACGAGAAATCCGTATTACGCCGAGTATTCTAAATGCCGATTTAGCGAATTTAGATCAAGAGATTGCCATCATCGCCGACGCTTCGGACTTTCTGCATTTAGATGTCATGGATAATATTTTTGTACCAAATTTTACCTTTGATTTCGAGCGAGCAAGTCAGATTATTAAGGATTGTCCGATTGGAGTTGATGCTCATTTAATGGTTGCCGACGTAGATAATATTGCTCCAGCCTATGCCCAAGCAGGTGCGATGAGCGTGACAATTCACGTCGAAGCAACAAGGGATATTGTTTCGACTCTCAATGACATTCATGCTGAAGGTGCACGAACTGGGCTAGCTTTCAAACCTGACACACAGGTAACTAATTATGCCAAATTTCTAGATAATGTTGATATGTTTTTGATTATGAGCGTTGAACCTGGTTTTGGCGGACAAAAATTCATGTATGAAATGTTAGATAAAATTCGCCAGACACGATTAATAATCGGTGATAGACTTATCTGGGTGCAAGTTGATGGAGGGATATCACTCGACACAATTGCCCAAGCTGCAGAGGCCGGTGCCGACACCTTTGTCGCAGGTAGCGCAGTGTTTAATTCATCGGATCCAAACGAGATGATTCGTTCATTACGCAATCGCGCGCTAGCTGTAACAGAGGAGCAACTATGAATGTTATTACATGGCTATTTGAAACAAACATTAACTTCGGTAGTAAATCCATCGCCTTACGCGAAATTATCGGGGGAACACTAGGTCTATCCAGTGCTATTTTAGGGGCGCTGAGAAAAGTGTTGGCGTGGCCAATCGGAATCCTTGGCGATGCACTTTTATTCACCGTCTTTCTCGGTGCAGTCTTTGTTTATTCGGATCAGCCTTCCGCTAACTTCTATGGACAGGCCAGTCGAAATCTCTTACTGATTGTTGTGAGCGTTTATGGCTGGATTCGCTGGTCACATCATCAGCGAATTAATGGTAAATCGCAGCCAGCTGTTTCCCCCAGATGGACGAGCGCAAAAGAGAGACTGATTCTGCTCCCATCAATTTTTCTCTTTTACTTACTGTCCATGCAGATCTTTAAAGCGTTAGGAGAAAGTGGTACCTGGCTTTTAGTCGATACTTGGATTTTTACAGGCACAGCTCTTGCCACATACGGGATGAGCCGTGGCTACGTTGAATTCTGGTTAGTGTGGGTAGCCGTTGACTTAGTTGGCGTTCCCTTTGCTTATAAGAATGGTTACTATCCCACCGGTACGTTATACGCAATCTACCTTCCCTTCGTCATATGGGGTTTTTTATCGTGGTTGCGCATTTCAAAACGTGAAAGAAATCCCATACAAGTACCGCACTAAATCTAGTAAAGTTGTCTCTATGAAATCCTTCGATACCCTCTGGTTAGAGCTCGTCGAAAAACTGATGAGCCGTCCAGAGGGTTCGGGCACAGTTGCAGCGGTGGATGCTGGAGTTCATAGCATTGGTAAAAAGATCTTAGAAGAAGCGGGTGAAGTTTGGATTGCCGGCGAATATGAATCTGACGAGGCGTTAGCCAAGGAAATTAGCCAATTGATTTACCACATACAGACCATGATGTTGGCTCGAGGGTTAAAGCCTGACGATATCTACAAATATCTCTAAAGAAGCGAGTTAACTATGTTGCGGATTGCGGTTCCAAATAAAGGCTCTTTGGCGGACTCGTCGATTGAAATTTTGAAAGAGGCAGGTTACAAGCAGCGTAGTGACAGCCGAGATTTAATTCTAGTCGATGTTGAAAATGGCGTTGAATTCTATTATTTGAGACCTCGCGACATCGCAATTTATGTGGGTTCTGGTGAACTTGAAGCTGGTATAACGGGCCGTGATTTGCTTATTGATTCAGGAGCATCAGCAGAGGAGGTTTTACCATTAGATTTTGGTGGCTCGACTTTTAGATTCGCAGCTCCAATTGTTGATGAATGGTCGTTATCTGACATTGCGGGCAAAAGAGTAGCAACGTCATATCCAGGTTTAGTTTTGAACTATTTAACAAATCTGAATATTCATGCCGATATCGTGCGCTTAGATGGAGCCGTTGAAAGTAGTGTTCGACTAGGTGTCGCTGATCTAATCGCCGATGTTGTAAGCACTGGAAATACTCTGCGTCAAGCGGGATTGAAAATCTTTGGTGATCCAATTTTAACGAGTGAGGCGGTTGTGATTTCTCGAAAGGGTTTTACTAAACCTTCAGATCTTGAAATTCTTATTCGACGCTTACAGGGTGTTGTTACTGCGCGTCGATATGTACTTCTAGATTATGATATTCCCAAAATTGATGTCGAATTGGCGTGCGCCATAACGCCAGGATTGGAGTCCCCAACAATTTCACCGCTACAAAATATTGATTGGGTTGCAGTCCGAGCCATGGTCCTGCGCAAAGACACTAATCGGGTTATGGATGAACTGTGGACAGTAGGTGCTCGAGGAATTTTAGTTACAGATATCCATGCCTGTCGCCTATAACGTGTTATTCAAGCGTGCTTTCAACATCTTCACTAGCAATTCCTAGCAAATAGAGCACGGAATCTAAATACGGCGCAGTCAATGAACTATCTGCAACGGCTTTTACGGCAGGTTTAGCGTTAAAGGCTATTCCTAGACCGGCCGCGGCAATCATGTCTAAATCATTTGCGCCATCGCCAATAGCGATAGTTTGTGACATCGTTAAGTTTTCGAGTTCGGCAAACTCTCGTAATGCAGCAGCTTTTGCCGCACGATCAATCACATCCCCAGTAATGTTGCCTGTTAAGAATCCATCAATAATTTCTAACTTATTGGCCTTGACATATTTAATCTCCAACGAATCCAAAAGCGGGGCGATTACATCTATGAAACCGCCAGAAACAACGGCGACGCTATGTCCAAGTCGATGCAGGGTACGAATAAGGGTGCGGGCTCCGGGGGTCAATGAGATCTCTTTCTGAACTTCGCTAATTGCTGACTCTGGCAGACCTTTGAGGAGTTTGACTCTTGATCTCAATGATTGTTCAAAATCTAACTCTCCACGCATCGCTAAATCTGTAATCTCTATGACTTCTTGACCTACCCCAGCCTTCGCCGCGAGGAGCTCTATGACTTCTTGCTGGATTAATGTTGAATCTACATCCAACTGCACGAGTTTTTTGGCTAGTCGTAGTAGGCCGCCCGGTTGAACTGCAATATCAACATTGTGTGTAACTGCGATTGGAGCAAGCGCAGCGCTTACAGCACTTTGCTCAACACCTGAAATCAAAAACTCTATCGCAATGACAGGTTGTGAGGCGGTTCGGGAAATACGTTCGATATTGGCGCCTAC
>JAYTTL010000294.1:0-1229 GCA_043745325.1 Actinomycetes bacterium | reverse complement strand
TCCAGTACCAGAGCCCCCCGCACTGCTTAGTTGAACCTGACTTCCCACTATCAATTTAGGAGCAGGTGAGTTGACTTCGAGTGGGTTTTGGGGGAAGCGATAGCCAAAAAGACCCAACTGGTCAGTCAATACTGTGACGCTTCCATCTATTTCGCGAAAGAAGGCTGCGTGCGAATCAGTCGGCAATGACTTCTTCATTGTTTCAGGAATTCTCTGCCACTGTGTTCCAAGATCTGACCAATAAATCTCAGAATACAAATAACCTCTTGGCATATTAATTTCATAGGCCTTTTCAAGGCGATTGAGGACCACCCCAAATTCGTTAACGAGCCCAATCCTTGCTACAAAAAACCCTTGAGCATTTTCAGAATCACTACTGTGTGAGGAGACTAGAAAGGCTGCCCGTCCTTGGGTTGCACCACTTGGAACTAATAGCTTTAATTTAGTTGCACCAAGTTGGCTATTACCACTGGAGGATAAAACCAAATCTCTATACTTGTTGTTAGGTGCATCTGGAAAATATTCAAAAGTAGCAAAAGTTGTAATCGCAGCGACCGTTGCTACAGGTGTTGCATTAGAATTATTTGATACTGCAGAAACTAATGGCGAAATAGTTAATGATTTTATGATGTCAGACGCAGCTTGGTAAGTAGAATTACCGTTTTGTGAAGCTTTTATTGAACAGGTTCCTGCAACGAGAGCATGAATTTTTTGTGAGACAATCCTGCATGTATTTGGAGTTTTACTTGAAAATGAGACATCCAAGCCACTCGTCGAACTTGCAGAAAGTATTTGATCACTCTCATTTACCATCATCGGCGTAAAGGCATCAAAAGTGATCGTTTGCGCGATTAAAGGATCAGGTACCTTAACAATCAAGGTATTACTTGGGCTATCTGCCACTGGATTAAAGACCGATATATTGGCTTGAATTGAAATGGAACCGGCTTGGGCAGTACCGCGAAGATTGACCCTAACTCTTGTCGAATTTACAAATGAAGCCGAATCGAAAGTTAATCCCGTTGCTCCTACATCCACAGTAAAATCGAATTTGTTAAGATCTGTCGCAAAATTAGTGCTGCTTAATAAAATGGTTGGATCTAAGGCGCCATTGGAAATATTCGATGTCGTTGATAACACGGGTGTCAGTGCATGTGCACTATAAGTGCCAGTCAAGAGGTTTGTAACCAAAAATAGTGTTACTACGAATGCGAACCTAGCGCTCCTCG
>JAYTTL010000293.1:0-4542 GCA_043745325.1 Actinomycetes bacterium | reverse complement strand
GTTTGGTTCCACATTGTTGATCGAAATATTGCACTGACCATGTCAGATGCCCCGGCGAGGGTCAGAAAGAGCAGGACGAGAATCAGTGAGTTCCATATGCCAGCCAAGGCAATTGCCGTACCCCAACCCATCGCTGCCCACATGATTGCCCGACCATGGCGTGAGTAGTTTTTAGTCCACCCGGATGTCAATGTAACGATGACAGATCCAGCCGTACCTGCAGCGTAGAGCAGACCTAAGGCCCATGGTGTTCCAAGTTGATCGGCCCAAAAAGGAATCAAAGCCGTTGGCATTGCAAAAAACATTGCCGCTAAATCTATTAGATAAGTACCGAGCAGATCCTGTCGCTTAAATGCATATCGGATGCCATCCAATAAACCAGCCAGGGATGGCTTTCCTGCCCCCTTGGCTGCAGGAATTGAGCGCACACGAGAGAGAAAAATTAATGAGACTACGAATGTAAAAACATCGGCGGCAAAACCCACTGAGATTGAAAAAGTAGAGATAAGAATTCCACCAATTGTTGGACCAACGATTACCCCAAGTTGCCAACGAAGACTCATCAATGCACTAGCCGCGGGTAAATCTTTATGCTCCACCAATCGAGGTAGTGCGGCATCCATACTCGGTCTTTGCAGCCCATTTACTGCTGCAAATAATCCAGAGACCACATAAATTAAAATGAGATTGGGCTCTGGAAGTAGCGCATTAATTAAAAGTATTGAGGTCAAGATGAGAGAGGCAGCCTCGGTTGCCCAGACCATTTTTTGGCGATCCACATAATCGGCCAAGGTTCCACCATATAGGCCGAAAATTATCAATGGAATAATCTCTACTGCGGCGCTGAGCGCAACTGCAACGTATGAGTTTGTCATCTCTTTTATCTGAAATGGCACGGCAACATAGGTAATCATTGAACCCATATAAGTAATGAGCCCTGCCGCCCATAAGTTTCTGAAATCTGCCGACTTTTTAAGGGGCGAAATATCTATCGCGATTCGGGCCATGCTCGAAAGTTTAGTTGTATGTCTGGGTAGGTCCGGGGAAATCACCAGACTTCACATCTAAGGCAAACTCAGCGGCCGCGGCCAACATTTCACCGCGCATATTGCGATAGGCCTTCGCTAGTTTGGGAGGATTTTTCGTCAAACCCATCAAATCCGTCCACACCAAAACCTGAGCATCGCAGTTAACCCCGGCTCCAATTCCGATCGTAGGGATGGAAAGGGCCGCGGTTATCTTCGTCGCTAAATCTGCCGACATCAGCTCTAACACAATGGCAAACGCACCGGCTTTTTCAATAGCAATCGCGGCCTCCAGAATGCGCTCACCATCAATGCGACCTTGAACTCTGTATCCACCGAGTTGATGCAGCGATTGTGGGGTCAGACCAACGTGACCCATGACAGGTATTCCAGATGTGCTTAGTTTTTCTATTGTTTTTAAGTGTGCTCCCTCAATTTTTACAGCCATTGCGCCTGCCTCTTTGAAAAAACGCGTACTAGTGGCTAAAGCCACATCAGGGGAGCTTTCATATGAACCGAATGGGAGATCGGCAACGACCAACGCGCGTTTTGAAGCACGCACAACGGCGCGAGTAAGTGGAATTAACTCATCGACCGTTACTGGAATTGTATTTTCCATGCCCAGAAAATTATTTCCTGCACTATCGCCAACCAGCAAAACTGGGATTCCCGCCTCATCGAAAATCTCGGCGCTCATCTGTTCATAGGAAGTCAACATCGCCCATTTTTCACCTTGGGTTTTGGCCGCGGCTAAATCTAGGAATGTTACGCGTCGGTGCATTGCACCGCCATACAAGCTCTCCATATTGCCCTCTCCTCGAGGCTCAATCTCTGCAAGTCCCCGGGTACCTACACAAGGGTACCCCTGTTACTCTTGAAAAATGAAGCTGCGAGTGGCGCTAGCCCAAGTAAATCCGACAGTTGGAGATCTTGGGGGCAATAGAGCGCTGATTGCATCCAGCATTGCATCGGCTAAGAACGCAGGCGCACATATAGTGGTTTTTCCAGAGATGATGGTGACCGGATATCCAGTGGAGGATTTAGCTCTGCGACCATCTTTTCAAGCCGCAAGCAAGGCCAGCATCGGCAAGATTGCCAAGGATATAAGCGGAGATATTGTCGCCGTTATTGGTTATCTAGATACCTCGCCACAGGGTTCACCCGAAAATGCAGTAGCTATAATTCATGAACGCGAGATTGTCGCCCACTATGTTAAACGCCACTTACCAAATTATGGCGTTTTTGATGAGTTTAGAAACTTTACGGCCGGTGACCAAACTCTGGTGGTGCGAATTCACGGCGTCGATGTTGCAATCGCAATCTGCGAAGATATATGGCACACACTCGATGAGCTTGCCAAACGCAACCCTGGTTTAGTTCTCGTTCCAAATGGCTCACCTTACGAGCAAAATAAAGATGACGTGCGATTGGCATTAGTTCAAAAGCGTGCACGAGAGGTCGGAGCGCCACTGGTCTATGTCAATATGACGGGTGGGCAAGATGATTTAGTTTTCGATGGTGACTCCATAGTTGTCGACGAAAGCGGGGCGGTCATTTCTCGTGCCGCCCAGTTTGAGGATGTAGTTTTAGTAAGCGACATTGAGTGCAGTACTGAGACTTCAATTCCAGATGTCGTGATTTCAAGCGAGCCAACCATGCTTATTGCTGACATCCGTCCAGTAATCGCCGACCGTTTAAGTGATGACGCCGAAATGTGGCAGGGCCTAGTTTTTGGCCTGCGAGATTACATTGTCAAAAATGGATTTAGTTCGGTGGTTCTTGGACTATCTGGTGGAATTGATTCGGCAGTAGTTGCAGCAATTGCTATCGATGCCCTCGGTGCACATAATGTTTATGGCGTTGCCATGCCAAGCAAATACTCATCTAAGCACTCAATAGAAGACGCCCAAGCTTTGGCCGATGCCACTGACATTAATTTTCGCACAGTATCCATCGCCCCAATGGTCGCTAGCTTTATGGAAATCCTTGATTTAAAAGGCTTAGCAGAAGAAAATTTACAAGCCCGCGTGCGAGGTACAACATTGATGGGAATATCAAATTCTGAAGGACATATTGTTCTAGCGACCGGTAATAAGAGCGAACTCGCAGTTGGGTATTCAACTCTTTACGGCGATGCCGTCGGTGGCTTTGCCCCAATTAAAGATATTTACAAGACTGATGTCTGGAGATTGGCTAGGTGGCGAAATACGCAGGCAGAAAGCGCAGGATCTGCGCCTCCCATTCCGGAGCGCTCAATAACCAAGGAGCCCAGCGCTGAACTGAAACCAGATCAAAAGGACTCTGACTCACTTCCTGACTACGAATTTTTAGATCAGATTCTTCGGTTGTATGTTGACCAAGATCATGGCTATGAACTTTTGCTAAAAGATGGTTTTGATCCTGCACTTATTACCCGTGTGATTTCTCTCGTTGATAATGCTGAATACAAACGACGCCAGTATCCACCTGGTACCAAGATTTCAGCCCGTGCCTTTGGAAAAGATCGTCGACTACCCATGACTTCTCACTGGAGGGAGTCTTAAACTGCAAACGGTTTGCAACTCGCTTACATTCTGCAATGTCGGTAAACTTACGCTCATGAATTCGATGATTACATGGTTCTTTACCCGAAACCGGATCGTAGATTTCTGCCGCTCGACTTCAAGTAGTTGCTAAGCATCCTTTAGCCTTAAATCTTTTTCAGTTCGAAAACCCCTCTCATTTTAATTATAAGGAGAATAATGAAGATTTATAACAACATCACTGAAGTGTTTGGTAATACCCCCCTTGTTCGGATAAATAAAATTATGGATGGCGCACCGGCCAACGTCTTTGCAAAACTAGAGTTTTACAATCCAACATCAAGTGTTAAGGATCGACTAGGCATAGCGATGGTCGATGCTGCAGAAAAAAGCGGAGCCTTAAAACCTGGCGGAACAATTGTTGAAGCGACCTCCGGCAACACCGGAATTGCAGTTGCGATGGTCGCCGCAGCCCGCGGTTATAAAGCGATATTAACGATGCCTGAATCGGTTTCAAAAGAGCGTCGCAAATTAATTAAAGCATTTGGTGCCGAACTCATTTTGACACCTGCGGCTCTGGGAATGAAAGGAGCGGTTGCCGCTTCTGAAGAGCTGGCCGCTACTGGTGCAGTGTTAGTTCGACAGTTTGAAAATGAGGCAGGTCCAGCTATTCACTATGCAACCACGGGTGAAGAAATCTGGCGCGATACCGATGGCACGGTCGACGTACTTATCGCTGGTATCGGCACGGGTGGAACTATCACAGGCACGGGCCGTTTACTTAAAGAGCGTAATACATTGATAAAAGTATTTGGTGTTGAGCCAGCAGCATCTCCAATTTTGAATGGCGGTCCTCCTGGCCCGCATCCAATTCAAGGCATCGGTGCAAACTTTATTCCAGAGATTTTAGATAGAACGGTTTATGACGAGGTTTTGGATGCGAGCGCTGCCGATGCCATTAAATATGCTCGGCGATGTGGTGCTGAAGAGGGAAT
>JAYTTL010000292.1:0-4542 GCA_043745325.1 Actinomycetes bacterium | reverse complement strand
CGCCGACGCGCATGAACATTGCGAGCATCGCGGCGCCAAAACCAAAGCCTTCCAGAACTGAAGGCGCGTTTTCCCGGTAAATAATGACAACTAGTGATGCACCGATTAGACCAAGACCTACTGTTGTCATACCAACGACGCCACCGGTACGGAAAGCAATTTGTACTGCCTTCTGCCCATCATTATTTCGGGCAGCATCTGCCACGCGAACATTTGCGCGAACGGCCAACCACATTCCGTTGTAACCAACGAGTGCGGAAAAAGCTGCACCTACTAAGAAAAAGATTGATCGGCCGATACGAATTTCAGCATCTCCTGGCAAGGCAAATAGCAAGACGAAGACGATTGCAACAAAGTAAGAGAGGGTTCGGAACTGACGCGATAGAAATGCCGCTGCGCCCTCTTGGACCGCCTCTGCGATTTCGCGCATCTTGGCGGTGCCATCAGTTGCAGCTAACACCTGTGCACGCAATGCATAGGCAACACCTAATGCGCCTAGCGAGATCGCAAGAACGACATAGACAAGGTTGAGGTTTGATCCGGTTACTTGCACGAGTGATACGGTGCTAGAAGCACGCATAAGTTCTCCTCCATTGGAGTATTAAAGGCGCCCGAATGTAAGGGTTGGCGCGAAGACTAGGGAAGTTTAAACACAAAAGGGGTAAAAAGTGAAAATATACTAACTTTATTACCACCAGACTAGGCTCATCCGATGAACTTTCCACCAGACTTCTTATGGGGCGCGGCCACTTCAAGCTATCAAATCGAGGGTGCTGCCAATGAAGATGGTCGTGGGGCATCGATTTGGGACATTTTTTCAAAAACCCCAGGCAAGGTAGCCAATGGCGATACGGGCGATATAGCCAATGACCATTACCACCGCTACCCAGAAGATATCGCCTTAATGAAAGAAATCGGCCTGCAGGGATATCGCTTTTCATTTGCGTGGCCGCGAATGTTTCCACACGGTGATGGCGCTCGCGAAGAACGCGGCTTTGCTTTCTACGATCGTTTAATCGATTCGATATTAGAGGCTGGAATCGAGCCTTTGGCAACGCTCTATCACTGGGATTTACCGCAAAGCCTGCAGGATAAAGGCGGATGGGTAAACCGCGATATCGTCAATCGATTTGCAGACTATTCGATTGCTGTCGTCGAACGTTTTGGGGATCGAATTCAGAAATTTACGCCAATTAATGAACCGTGGGTTGTTGCCTGGCTTGGATATGGAATTGGTATCCATGCACCCGGGATTAAGAATCGCGCGTCGGCATTTGCCACTGCTCACCACACTGTGATGGCACATGCTGCATCTACGAATGCTATGCGCACGGTGCGAAGTGATATTTTAACGGGACCGGTTTTAAATCAAGCGAACTACGTTCCTGATGATGTCAACGATCCATTTCAAACGCACACCGCTGAAGTTTTAGATGCAGTACAGAATCGATTTTGGATGGATGCCTTTATGTACGGTACCTATCCCGAAATCTTAATGAAAGAGTTTGGTGAAGAACTCGGTGCAGTAATTAAGGACGGTGATTTACAAGCTGCGAGAGTTAAAAATGATTTTATTGGCATTAATTTCTATTTTGATAGTCGTGTTGGGCCAGCCGTTGATGGTTTAGATCAATGGCATTCAATCTCATCCCAGTTTGGGGCCGCAAGTGATGAAACTCCACGCGGACCATTAACGGATATGGGATGGCCGTTAACGCCTGAGGGGTTAGAGAATTTACTTGTTCGTTGGTATAAAGAACATGGCGACAAGCTGCCAAATCTTTACATAACTGAAAACGGAGCCGCATACGATGATGGCCCCGATGCAAATGGGCACATTAGAGATGTACGGCGCATTGATTATTTGAGAACTCATTTAAAGGCAGTCTCACAGGCAATTTCCCAAGGCTCCCCCGTTAAGGGGTACTACCAATGGTCGCTCATGGATAACTTTGAATGGGCTTTAGGTTACGACAAACGTTTTGGAATCGTTCACGTTGATTTCCAGACACAAAAACGTACCATCAAGGATTCCGGGTACTGGTATCGCGATCAGATTAAAAATAATGGACAGGATTTATAAATCGGACATTAAGATTTAACGGAGCCAGCTAACAAGCCTCGTACAAAGTAGCGCTGAAGTGAGAAGAAGACGATCAAGGGGATGATAATCGAGACAAGGGCTGCCGGTGCGACGTTTTCCCAGTGAGAACCTAGGGAGCCACCTAAATTCGCTAAGTGCAAAGTTAACGGTGCAACATCATCTGTGCCACCAGCAAAGACAAGGGCAACCAATAAGTCGTTCCAGATCCATAAAAATTGGAAGATTGCAATCGATGCAACAGCTGGTAGCGAAAGCGGCAAAATAATACGACGGAATACATCGAAGTGATTAGCGCCATCGATCCGTGCAGCCTCTAATAACTCTCGAGGTAGTGCTGAAACAAAGTTATGTAACAAATAAATAACTAGAGGTAGGCCAAACATTGTGTGGGGCAGCCAAACCGCAGCCAATGTGCCCACGATGTTTAACTGCGGGAAGATTGTTTGACCAAATAACTGAACACCTGTTGCAAAGAAAGTGAGCAGAGGCAAAAGGGATAGCTGCAGCGGAACGCCTTGAAGGGCAAAGAGACCGTAGAAAACTTGATCACTGAATCGGAAGGGGATCCAAGCCAACGCGTAAGCGGCCATCAGGCCAAAACCGACCGACAGCAAGACCGCTGGAATAGTTATCGCTAGTGAGTTTACGGCGAAAGGAATCATGCCCTGCTCGCCTACCGTGCCACCGCTTTCAAATAATACTGCGCGGAAGTTATCAAAAGTAAAGGCAGGATTTTTAAATGCATTCCACCAACCGCTTGAAACGATGTCCTCTTTTTTGCGGAAGGATGTGACGACTAGGCCAAATGTTGGAACTGTCCATAAAACGGCGATGACCGTGACAACTAAGGAGGCAATAGGAGAGGTAAATGGGCGGTTTGCACCGGGTGCTCTAGTTGCCATTAGTGCTTGCCTTCTAAGCGAAGAGATCGAATGTTGTAATAAGTTATGGGAATAACTCCTAAGAAAATCAAGACGGCAAGAGCTGAGCCTCGGCCATAGTTGAGGTAAACGAAGTTTTCATCAAACATGCGATTAGATAAGACGTCGGTTTTAAAGTTTCCCCCAGTCGTTGTATGAATAACATCAAAAAGTTTAAGGGTTCCAACCATTGCTGTAGTCAGCACGACGATAATTGTTGTTCTCACCATTGGTACGGTAATTGTGCGAAAGAGTTTAATTCCGGTTGCACCATCTAATTGCGCGGCTTCTTCAATTTCAGATGGGATTCCTTTTATTGCCGCTGATAAAATCACCATCGCAAATCCAGTAAAACCCCAGATGTAAATAACCATCAAAAATAGGTTGTTCCACGGTGACCACAGCAATAAATGCTTGACATCAATATGAAGCCACACAAAGAATTGACCAATAAGGCCGGTTTGAGGATCGGTTTGTTCTTGAAATGAGTACATCAAATTCCAGATTAAAGATCCACCAACGAATGAAATTGCCATCGGCATAAAGATTAAAGACTTGGCCACTGCTTCACGCTTCATTTTGTTGAGCATTGTTGCAAGTGAAATTCCTAAAGTGGTGACAATAGCTGGGCAAATAACAACCCAAGCAATTGTATTTGCAAAAGCTAGACGAATATCGGGATCTTTAATTGCATTCGAATAGTTTGCCAAACCAACCCACTTTGATGAATCTGCGTTTTTGAAAGATTCCATAAATGTTTGAATGGCAGGTATGCCTAAACCCGTCATAACTAAAATTAACGCCGGAACCAAAAAAAGTCCGAGCGCAATATTGTTTTGTTTCTTGCCTTTAATTCGTGCGCCAGCGGCAAATGCAACGCCGTAAAATCCAAAGAAAATTATTATTACAGAGAGAATCTGAGCAATCTTTGGCCACGAACTGGCGAACAAAGATGACCAAGTAATCACAGACGATTCCTTTTCCCTTAAATAATCTTTAAATCAACAAGATGTGAGATTGTAAGGTAAAAACCAGGGCCTACCAATAGGTAGGCCCTGGTTTTTTTAGTTATTTGCTGGAAGCTATTTACCAGTTGGAATCAATAGCTGCGGCAACATCCTTCATGGATTTACCTTCTGCGTAGAACTTTGTCATTTCTTTCCAGAAAGCGCCGTTAACAGCAGTTGGCATCAAGTCAGATGCATCAAAGACGATTGCACCCTTCTTTGACTGAAGTGACTCTGCAACAACCTTTAGTACAGGGTCTGAGTATGCAGATAATGGAATTCCATTATTAGCAGATGTCCATCCACCAAGCTTTGCGCGCTCAGTTCCATATGCAGGAGAAGAGAAGTAAGCCTGAACTGCGGCAACTTCCTTTTTCTTACTGAAAGCAACTGGGAACTCGCCGGCGCCTTCGATTGGCTTACCGAACTTGTTATTTGTTGGAGGCAAATAGAAAGCATTTGCATCAGCGTTTGGACCAAATGTTGTTCCTGCTGGGAACATTGATGAATA
>JAYTTL010000291.1:0-1237 GCA_043745325.1 Actinomycetes bacterium | reverse complement strand
TTTGGGGTTGGCGTGGTTGGGCACCTTCCGGTGCGGTGCCAAGCGCCCTTACACGCCGAGCGATCTACGTGTTGAGTTTAAGTACTCTGGTTACAACGGCTGCGCTTACGCCAATACTCTCGAACATAGGCGCTGCAGCGACGTGGTCAGATGCTTTCTTGCTCATTGGAAGTTTAGTCGCCCAAGTTCTGATGGTTTATGAAAAATATGAATCTTGGATCTTATGGCTAATCGTTGATGCTGTAGGGACTATCGAATATGCAGTCCTTGGCTATTGGTTCACCGCACTCTTGTATTTTTCTTTCACTTTAATCGCCGTGCTTGGTTGGAAGCGATGGTATGTCTCTCGTAGCAATTGATGGTCCAGCTGGAGCTGGGAAAACAACTTTAGCGGCAAAGTTTTACGAAGAGTTCTGCGATGGCAACACCGTCTCCGTCATACACATGGATGATCTTTACAATGGATGGGACAATCCTCTGAGCGAACAACTGACCCAAAAATTGAAAGTAATTACCGAAGCATTCCTCGCACACGAAGTTTTCCATGTGGAAGTTTTCAATTGGGTCACTATGAAATTTGATGCGATACAAAGATATGAACCCGTTGATATCCTGATTCTCGAAGGTGTTGGGGCTGCTCAAAAAATTGTTCGTGACGCCGGCGCAATCACCTATTGGTTAGATGTAGAGCCCCCCATTGGTTTAGATCGAGTTCTACTGCGCGACGGATTTGATATGCGAGCTCGAATGCTCAAATGGCAAATAGATCAAGAAAGACACTTTGCGAGTGATTTAACTCGCTTAATGGCAGATCACATAGTTACTTCGTAACAACATTGGGCGCGCCCCACGTCGGATTTTAAGGTCTAATCCATAAAATTCGTCTCATGTCGGATCTTTCAGGAGAGTTAATTGATAAGCGCTATCAATTAATCCGCCTCGTTGCTAACGGTGGTATGGCCTCGATTTATGAGGCGTTAGATACACGCCTTGATCGCAAAGTCGCAGTAAAGATTATGCATCCGCACTTAGCCCAAGACGAAGCTTTCGTGAACCGCTTTATTCGCGAAGCCAAGGCCGCAGCTGCCCTTTCACATCCAAATATCGTTGCCGTCCAGGACCAAGGATGGAATCAAGGTGGAGTTCCCGCAGTTTTCTTAGTAATGGAGCTCATCGAAGGCAATACTCTGCGTGAGTACCTCAATGAACGCCCTCGATTTGAAGTAAAGGATGCTAT
>JAYTTL010000290.1:0-1239 GCA_043745325.1 Actinomycetes bacterium | reverse complement strand
ACCCACCCTCATGCCATTGACGATGAAGTAAAGCAAGAGATCATCAGGTTGCGGATCAAACTTGCAAGACAAGGATTAGACAACGGGGCAGAAACTATTGCTTGGCATTTGAAAAAGGCAGACCTACCAGTTCCAGCTGCCTCCACGATCTGGCGCATCCTTCGCCAAGCCGGGTTAGTCACACCCCAACCAAAGAAAAAACCTAAGGCCTACATCCAACGCTTTGAGGCCCATCAACCCAATGAAACCTGGCAATCAGATTTCACTCATTGGCAGTTAAAAGATGGAAGCAATGTAGAAATATTGAACTGGCTCGATGATCACTCCCGTTTTCTCCTGTATTGCACAGCGATGAATCCAGTCAACGGAGGTGACGTGGTGGCAAGTTTTAAAGCCTGTATCAACGAATATGGGACACCAGCATCAACGCTGACTGATAACGGAGTCGTTTACACCGCACGCTTTGTTGGCGGGCGAAATGCTTTCGAATATCTACTCACGGCTTTAGGGACAAAACAAAAAAACGGCCACCCCGGCCACCCCCAAACCCAAGGCAAAATTGAACGCTTTCACCAAACACTCAAACGATGGTTAACCCAACAACCCAAAGCTTCATCAATTACTCAACTGCAAAAACAACTTGATCGCTTCAAAGAAATCTATAACTATCAGCGACCTCACAAAGCCATTGGGCGGGCGACTCCAGCCATCACATATCAAGCAACAGTGAAAGCAGCGCCGCTTTCAACAACTTTGGCAGGACACTACCGAGTGCGCTTTGATCACGTCGATAAATTCGGCAAGGTCTCACTACGAAGAGCTGGAAAAATGCATCACCTAGGAGTAGGCAGAACTCACACTGGCAAAGCAATCACAATTTTGGTTGATGAAAAAGTGGTCCAAGTTGTTGAGGACAAGACCGGAGAAATACTCACTACACATCTCATAGACGGGGAAAAGATTTATTGGGCTCAAAAACCACCACAGTGACTAACTACAGAAAGGGAACGATGTCCCGAGACATGTGTGAACGATGTCCCGAGACATCACATGGAGCGGGTGACGGGAATCGAACCCGCATACCCGACTTGGAAGGCCAGTGCTCTAGCCATTGAGCTACACCCGCAAACTTACGCGAATCCTAAATGGGAACTTGATCAGGACACTCGCAATCCGCGTTGGTTGTCAGGTCAAAAATCAGGTTGGGCGGGATAATGCATGACGTCAAGTAATCTCGTT
>JAYTTL010000289.1:0-1244 GCA_043745325.1 Actinomycetes bacterium | reverse complement strand
GGCGCGGGGCTAAGTGAGAATATTTCTCACTTTCTTACCTTTCATTTTTTAAGTGCCATGGCATGGGACATTCCTCGAGCAATTTTTACCGCCGGTTTAATTCTTGTTGCAGGCCGACCGGTGCTCACCGCGCTGCGTCGAACATACGTGCGCGCTGCATTTTTGACGCCGATTGAATTTAGCGAACGTGAGAAGGCATAAAGGGAGGTTTTACAACCTCTACTAAGCAGTCACGACCACGCACATCAACAACTAATTGGTCCCCCACCTTGACCGATGAAGTCAGAAGCGCGATACCTATTCCAATTTTTAACGACGGTGAAAAAGTTCCACTGGTCACCTCCCCCAAAACCACTCCTGCTCGATCTTTGACTTGCATGTGTGCCCGCGGAATTCCACGATCTAAAGACTTAATCGCCACACTTCGGCGTATGGGGCCGTTAGTTTTTTCTGCGAGTAAGACGTCACGTCCAATAAAATCCTCTTTGTCCCAGCCGATTGCCCACGATGCACTTGCTTGTACGGGGGAAATCTCGCGGGAGAGTTCGTGTCCATGCAAGGCATATCCCATTTCCGTGCGAAGCGTGTCTCTAGCACCCAGTCCACAGACCAAACCCCCCAATGGCGCGATTGCTGCGATGAGGGCATCCCATACGCGAGAGGCATCGGCAACACGTGGCAAGAACTCATACCCGAGTTCACCGGTGTATCCAGTCCTACATAAGAGTACTTCTGCTCCACCGACAATGACATGCGAAAAAGCCATGTAATCAATATCAGTATTGATGCCAAGTGAGTGAAGTACTTGTGGTGCAAAGGGACCTTGTACTGCCAAAACGGCAAAGTCGTTATGCAGATTGGTAATTTCTACGCCGGTAGGGGCATGTGATTGAAGAGTTGTTACGACATCACTCGTATTGGATGCATTTGGAATGAGAAAAAGATCATCAGCTGAGTTGCGATAGACGATTAAATCATCGATGACTCCCCCTTCGGGAGTGCACATCAATGTATATTGCGCCGATCCATCATTGATTCGGTTGAGATCATTGGTAAACATCGAATTTAAAAATTCAAGTGCGCCTGGACCTTTAACTCCGACTTTGCCCAAGTGAGAGACGTCAAAGATTCCCACTCGCTCGCGAACGCAAGCATGTTCGGCTAAGACTCCAGCGCCAGGGTATTCAATCGGCATCAACCACCCGCCGAAATCGGCCATCTTTGCATTGAGGGCGATGTGTTTG
>JAYTTL010000288.1:0-1245 GCA_043745325.1 Actinomycetes bacterium | reverse complement strand
CTGTTGGTCGCTAAAGGTTTCGCCTCTCTACGTGAGGCAGTTGGTTTTGCTCATCGCAGTAAAGAAAATGAATCAGTGTGAGTATTAAAGCGCCGATTGTTTTAGCTCTCGATACATCTGATTTAGTAACGGCAATCGGGTGGGTAAAAGCGACGCAAGGTTTAGTCTCCGTATATAAATTAGGTTTAGAGTTTTTTCTAACATTTGGTCACGATGGTGTAAGAGCCGTTACCAATGAAACTGATTGTGATATTTTTCTAGATTTAAAGCTTCACGATATTCCCCATACAGTAAGTGGAGCAGCCCGGGCAATATCCAAACTTGCTCCAAAATATGTAACAGTTCATGCCTCGGGGGGAGGCGCGATGGTGGCCGCTGCCGCTGCCGCACTGCCGTCTACACTCGTTACGGGAGTAACTATTTTGACTTCTCTTTCTGATACCGATGTAGAAACGCTTGGTTTTAAGGCAAACGCTTTGGAAAGCGCATCCGCGTTGGCATCGCTTGCAGTAATGGGTGGAGCGCGTGCAATTGTCTGTTCGCCTCTTGAGATACGTGCAATTCGAAAACGCGTTGGTTCAGAGATAATTATTATTACCCCTGGAGTTCGTCCATCTGATTCTGAAAGCGTTGATGATCAGTCACGTACTTTGACACCTCTTGAGGCGATCGAGCAAGGCGCAGATTTAGTTGTTATTGGTCGTCCTATCACTTCCTTCTGGAAACAGGGACCGGCTGCTCTGCGTGGGCGCGTAGAGAGCATCTGCGCCCAGATGCTCTGATAGGCACAAGTGTGGACTAGATTTACTCCATGGGTGCGCCACCGATATTAACTCCTGAGCAACGCAGCGAGGCGTTATTAAAAGCTAGCCAATCTCGTAAACGCCGTGCCGAAGTTAAGTTAAAGGTCAAGAGCGGCGAGTTCTCTATCGACACCGTTCTTGAAATTGCAGCAAATGAAGATGCGATTGCAAAGATGCGGGTGCGCGAACTTCTCCAAGCACTCACGGGTGTTGGCAAAATTCGCGCAAGCGCACTCATGCAACGGTTGAGTATTTCACCAACACGGCGAATTGCAGGTTTGGGTCGACATCAAATCAAAGAGCTTCGAAACGAATTTATGAAATCTTCACATGCCCTGACGCCTGGAAAACTCTTGGTACTCTCTGGTCCTGGAGGGGTTGGAAAGAGTACGGTTGCAACGAGATTGCGCACCACAGGTGATTTTTGGGTGAGCGTTTCAGC
>JAYTTL010000287.1:0-1247 GCA_043745325.1 Actinomycetes bacterium | reverse complement strand
GCGGTAGTCGAGAGTTGCGTTTACACGACACGGCGTATTGAAAGCAGATACGTCATGTTCTCCCGGTCAGTATAAAATTGGATTGCTGGATCCGAAACTGACTAGGAGAAAACATGACGCCGACCCAATATATCATTCAACGAAAACTTGGCATCCTTGAGTTAGGACAAACTCTAGGAAATATTTCTGACGCGTGCCGAAAAATGGGCGCGAGCCGTCAGCATTACTACGACATTAAGACGACGCTGGAGGAAGAAGGCCTTGAGGGGCTCGTTGAGAAAACGCGTCGAGCACCGCGGATAGCAAATCGAATTGATCAAATAATTGAGGATAAAATTCTCGAGTATTCTTTAGAATTTCCGACGCACGGCCAAGTAACCGTTTCTAATGAGCTGAAACAGAAGGCGGTTATCGTGAGCCCCGGCGGTGTTCGCGGGGTATGGCTGCGGCACGGACTAGAGACGAAAAAGCTGAGGCTAAATCGTCTGGAAAAATGGGCGTTGGAAAAACAGAACGTGCTAACCGAGAGTCAGGTGCAAGCACTCGAATCGGCGAAAGAGGAGAAGCAAGCTCATGGCGAAGTGGAGACTTTTCATCCCGGTTTTCTCGTTGGGCAGGACACATTTTACGCGGCTTGGATAAAGGGGATCGGAAAGATCTACCAGCAGACGGCCATCGACACATTTTCTAACGTGGCTTTTGCCAAGCTGTACACGGACAAAACGGCTCTGGCGGCGACGGATTTTCTAAACGACAAAATTCTGCCATTTTTCGATAGCCACGGGGTCCGGCTACTGCGGACGTTGACCGATAGAGGTACCGAGTACTGCGGGGTACAGGACCAGCACCCTTACGAGCTCTTCTGCTACCTCAGTGACATCGAGCATAGCCGCACAAAGGCCCGCCACCCGCAAACCAACGGCGCGTGCGAGCGTATGAATCAAATCATCCTCGACGAGTTTTGGCAGGTGGCGTTCAGAAAGAAAATCTACAAAACGCTCGAGGAAATCCAGACTGATCTGGACGCGTACTTGGTCCGCTACAACGAGCTGCGGACCAACCAGGGCCGCCGTTGCGACGGCCGCACGCCAATGCAGACCTTCCTGGAGGGCAAGGCGCTGTGTGAGCGTTACGTTCCTAAAAATAATTTAGAAGAAAAAATCGATTCCACTGGAAATCGACTTCTGAACTGATCTATAAACCCGCCGACCGGGAGCGTTGTGTAAACGCTAATGCTGACTACCGCA
>JAYTTL010000286.1:0-1252 GCA_043745325.1 Actinomycetes bacterium | reverse complement strand
GGCGTGTACCCCTGATTTGGTCCATCGAGTGAGTTAGTCTTCGTTGGTCGTTGTGGGTTTCCCCGGCGGCGAAGCCGCGTCGTTGTTCCTTTCCGTTTCTGGCTGGGTATCGGGTCGCTCTTGGCTTTGTTCGTTCCAGTACTGGTGGTACTCTTCCGGTGTCATGTAGTCCAGGCTGGAATGGATTCTCTCCTGATTGTACCAAAGGCGATGATTCGCCAGGCTCTGGCGAATCTCGGTCAGGGTTGCGAAGGTTTCTCGGTTGAGCAGCTCGTCACGTAGATGGCTATGAAAGCTCTCTATGAAGCCGTTTTGCCAAGGGCTACCTGGATCGATGAAGTAGGAAGTGACCCCTGCTTGCTCCAAGATCGTCTTGAGTTCGTGAGCGATGAACTCCCCCCCATTGTCGCTTCGGAGAAACTCTGGAGTCCCTCGGCGAGCAAAGAGCGGCAGTAGGGTTCGCATCACCAGCGCGGCTGAAGTAGTTGCTCCCGCCACGACTTCAAGCCATTCTCGTGTAAACTCATCGAGAATATTGAGGATTTTGACCTTTTTGCCTCCGATGAGAGCATCGTCTTGAAAGTCAAGCGTCCACACGTGATTGGGATACTCCGCTTTGCAAGGCACTGTCGCTCCTGTACGGATCGTCTTCTTGCGGCGCGTCTTTCTCACCAGCAGTCCGTTTTGCCGCATGACTCTCTGAATGCGTTTTCGATTTACTGGCTCGTCTGGTTTTAGTCCCTTCTTCTCTTGCCTTTTGCGTTCTCGTTGGAGTTGTCCGTCCACTCGTCTGACTCCGAAGCGCGGAGCTTTGGTGTGAATGGCTCGTATTCTCTCTAGGAGTTGGGTGTCATCGTGTTCTTGAGCTTGGTAGCGCACCGTGGATCTGCCGACTTTGAGCAGTGAGCAGGCCCGTCTTTGAGAGACTCCCTTCTCTTGTGCGTAGCGTATGGCATCTCGTTTCTCCTGGAGAGATTGTGGTGCGCTCATTATTTTTTTCCCAGTAGTTCCTTGAGGACATCAATTTCGAGATCTCTTTCGGCCAGTAGCCGCTTGAGTCTTACGTTCTCCTTTTCGATCTCGCGGTTCTTGGCCAGGTCGGCAGGTGATGCTCCTGCGAATCGCTTTCTCCATCTGTAGAAGGTGTTGGGGCTGAGGTTATGCTCCTGGCATATTTCAGCGATTGTCTTCTCTGCTCGCTCTGCCTGCTGTAGGATGGCGAGTATCTGTTGGTCGTTGTATTGACCTTGTT
>JAYTTL010000285.1:0-1253 GCA_043745325.1 Actinomycetes bacterium | reverse complement strand
TAGTGCCGCACTTCGTTAGCTTACATGGATGGGTATACTTTGCGGTGAAGGAGGCATCCATGCCCGCTAAAAAGTATATCATCGCTCTCACTCCCGAGGAGCGACAACAAATCGAAATCGTCGCACGTTCCTACAGGCACAGTGAACGCGAAAGGAGCCGAGCCAGGATACTTCTACTGGCAGATCAAAACCAACCCGAAGTCGGTGCGCTCCTAGATCGAGAGATTGCAGAGCAACTTAAATGTACCCCCTTGCATGTCGAGAAAACACGACAGAGAGCTATCCAACGAGGAGCCGTCGAGTCCATCAAGCATAAGCCTCAAGAAACTAGAAAAGCACGAAAGCTCGACGGAGCAGCAGAGGCCAAACTTACCTCGATAGCCTGTAGCCAAATGCCCGATGGACGAAGCCGATGGACACTTCAGATGTTGGCAGATCAGCTTATCCAACTGGAAGTAGTGGACTTTGTTAGCGACACCACCATCTACCGGACAATGAAAAAAACATGCTCAAGCCATGGTTGAGCAAGATGTGGTGCATTCCTCCCGAGCAAGACGCTGCTTTCGTCTGCGCGATGGAAGATGTCCTAGAAGTTTACGAAAGACCCTACGAGGCAGATTACCCCGTTATCTGTCTGGACGAAGCGTCCAAACAGATTCTCTCTGAGGTACGTGCTCCTCTTCCTGCCCAGTCCGAGCACCTGCATGAGGATGGCAGTCTGGCTCCTGCCCATGTGCAACGAGTGGACAACGAATACAAGCGTGAGGGCACGTGCTCTCTGTTCATGGTTTTTGAACCCTTGGCGGGTAAGCGCAAGGTATTTGTCCGCGAGCAACGCACCGCTCTTGACTATGCTCAGGTCATTAAGGTTCTGTGCGATGAGATGTACCCCGATGCCAAAAAGATCGTTCTGGTTCAGGACAACCTCAACACTCATGGCCCAGAGAGCCTTTACAAAGCCTTTGCGCCTGCCGAAGCTCTTCGTTTGAAGGAGCGGATTGAGTGGCACCACACTCCCAAGCATGGGTCATGGTTGAACATGGCAGAGACGGAGTTATCTGTCCTTGCGGGTCAATGTCTTGAGGAACGGATGGGCAGCCTGACTTATCTATCGAGCCAAGTGGCGGCTTGGGAGCGTTCTCGTAATCTAGCTTCTTGTCGAGTGGACTGGCAGTTTCGCACTGCAGATGCGCGACTAAAGTTGAAAAGACTCTATCCAATCATCCATGCAAACTAACGAAGTGCGGCACTAG
>JAYTTL010000284.1:0-1259 GCA_043745325.1 Actinomycetes bacterium | reverse complement strand
TTTAATTACTTTAATCTGCGAAGGCATAGTTGCCGGACCGTAGTCACCGTTGCCGGCTGCGCCAGCGTGAATCGTTGCCGCAAGAGCAATCGCTCTAGCGATAAAATCGTCGGCAATTTTTTCATCGACATAAACACGCTCGGCACCGATACAAGACTGGCCAGCGTTTGCCATGGCCGACCACATCGTTGCATCAACTGCACGCTTAATGTCGGCATCAGCTGCCACAATGACAGGGTCCTTTCCGCCACACTCAAGAATTACTGGTGTCATAACCGATGCGCATTGAGCTGCAACTAACTTTGCTGTACGTGTCGAGCCAGTAAATGAGAGTTTGTCGATACCACTGCTGCACAGCGCACTACCGGTTTCACCTAAACCCGTGATTGTTGTAAAAATATCGGCAAAAGGTGCGACATCATTAAAGACGTCTTCCAGCCACTTTCCAACCCCAGGCGTGAACTCACTAGGTTTAAAAACGACTGTATTACCGGCGGCCAAGGCATATGAAATGGAGCCCATGGGAGTAAAGATTGGATAGTTCCAAGGTCCGATTATTCCGACTACTCCTATAGGCGATCGCTCAACGGTTGCCGACATATTGAACATTAATAATCCGGGACGCCGAAATGACGTTCGCATAACCGATTCGGCATGGCGGGCGGCCCAACCTAAATGGCTGACTGCGATGGTAACTTCAAGTTTGGCATCGCCCACAGGTTTCCCAGTTTCTAGGGAAATTAACTGCGCAATCTCATCGATGTCCTTGATAATGCGTGCGCTCCACTTTAAAAGAATCTTTTTGCGTGCGCTAAAACCCAATGCTTGCCACTTAGAACTCGCAGTGCGAGCGTGAGAGACACATAAAAATACTTCTTCCTTACCCATCATTGGATAGGTGCCAACCACCTCACCGGTAACTGGATTATGGGAATTAAAAGTGGGTTTGAGTTTAGTTACCATAGTTAAAAGCGTAGTGGTGAGTCGATACAATTTGAAGTATGGCCGAGATTGTTAGACCCAGCACCGTCTTGCCAGCTTTACGCACACAAATTCAAGTAGTAACCAGTGATGGTGTAGATCTCATTGGGGAAGTTGCTGCGCCGATAGGGACGAGCCCTGGGGGAATTCTCTGTTTTCATCCCTTGCCGACGGCTGGCGGAATGATGGACAGCCATGTATTTAAAAAAGCCGCAAATAGATTGCCCGCAATGGCAGGCATAACCGTAATACGTTTTAACTCACGTGGCACTACGAGT
>JAYTTL010000283.1:0-1259 GCA_043745325.1 Actinomycetes bacterium | reverse complement strand
CTCTGCTAAATGGGGAAAAGGAGATCAAAGGAAGTATCGCTAATTTTGGGTTGCGTGAATATGTCAAAGAAATAGCTGCTTCTGGGTTTCCGGGTATAAGGAATATACCTGCGAAACTACAAAGTGCAGAGCTTGGCTCCTATCTAACGAACATTGTGAGTAAAGAGTTCGTGGAAGCCGGTCACAAAGTTAGGAAACCTGCAGCTCTACTTGCATGGATACGCGCTTATGCGGCTGCAACAGCTACAAACATGTCATATGAAAAAATCCGTGGGATGACGCTCCCAGGAGAAGAGACACCGCACACTAAAATAACAGCAACAACGCATATTGAAGTTTTGAAAATGCTAAGAATTCTTGATGAGGTACCAGCGTGGCTTCCAGGGTTCAATTTCCTTGCCCAATTGGCGCAAGCCCCAAAGCGTCACCTCGTTGACCCAGCCCTAGCTGTTCGTGCTCTCGGACTCAATGCGAGAATGCTACTCAGTGGTGAAGAGGGTGCACTCAAAATTGAAGCTCAGGGTGATCTCCTAGGCAGACTTTTTGAATCTTTAGTAACTCTTTCAATCAGGGTCTTTGCACAAACACTGGGCGCTACGATCTCGCACTTAAGGACTCGTAGAGGTGAGCACGAAGTAGACCTCATACTTGAGACCGCAGATAGAAAGATAATTGGCATTGAGGTGAAGTTATCTCCAACGGTTAAGGATGATGATGTCAAACACCTTCTCTGGTTGAAGGAAAATGCTAGAGCCGAGGTTATTGATCTGATCATAATAACTACAGGTGGAACAGCGTTTCGTAGAGCTGATGGCGTGGCAGTAATTCCACTGGCACTTCTTGGATTATGAACTACAAACACCTTGACTATAAGCCGAACTGGTTTTATACGGCGGGCCTTTTTATTTCCTCGTCACTTGATCCAACGCATTGTGAAAATACCCACTCGTAAACTCACTTCGCGCTAAATCATATTTAGCCATTCCCCACTCCCAAAAATCAAAGTCGAGCTCTGAAACCGAGCTTTGAATCGATGCCCACAAACTCCACCCATACTTTGCCACTAACGCCCATAACCAAGCGCGTGCGACTTTATCGGGACGGTATCGCCCGTAATAGGCAGT
This sequence comes from Actinomycetes bacterium, assembly GCA_043745325.1. Lineage (GTDB taxonomy): Bacteria > Actinomycetota > Actinomycetes > Nanopelagicales > Nanopelagicaceae > Planktophila. Next base: position 135 of record JAYTTL010000283.1, on the reverse strand, counting down.
TACTAAATCTTCCAGGGCATCTAAAGGTAAAAATGCTTCAGCCCAGACGTTGCCAATCTCAAAGCAGGCATCATTATTTCCTGAGTATTCGTAGTCGATTAACCAAATCTTTTCACCATCATCAATGAAGTTTCC
>JAYTTL010000282.1:0-1260 GCA_043745325.1 Actinomycetes bacterium | reverse complement strand
GATATCGGGGAATCCGATCGTGGCCTCCCCTTAGTTTAGGGATGTAACGCCATAATCGACCGATTGAACGCGCAATTTAACCTAAAAATCCCCGTGCCGTGGCCACATTATTGCGCTTTCTAACCTGAGCGACGCCAACGGATTTTAACCTGAGCGACGCCAACGGATTCCCGCTTCGATGAACTCGTCAATCTCACCGTTTAATACCGCAGAGGTATTTCCAGTTTCAAAGTTCGTACGCAAATCCTTAACCATTTGATAAGGGGCGAGTACATATGATCTCATTTGATTTCCCCACGAACCTGAGTTATCTCCCCTAAGCGCATCCATCTTTGCCACTTCTTCTTGGCGTCGACGCTCCAATAACTTCGATTGAAGTACTGCCATCGCAGTTGCTTTATTTTGAATCTGTGACCGCTCGTTCTGGCAAGAGACAACAATGCCCGTGGGAATGTGCGTTAAACGCACCGCTGAGTCCGTTGTATTGACGCCTTGACCACCAGGACCTGAGGATCGATATACATCGACGCGAACTTCCTTTTCATCAATCTCTACGTGGTCACTCTGCTCAACTACAGGAACCACTTCTACTCCTGCGAATGATGTGTGACGTCTACTTTGGCTATCAAAAGGTGAGATTCGAACTAATCGATGGGTGCCTTGCTCCACTGACAATGTTCCATATGCATAAGGTGCGCTAACTCGAAATGTTGTTGATTTTATTCCAGCTTCTTCTGCATAAGAAGTTTCCAACACATCAACAGGAAAACTGTGTCGCTCACAATAACGCAGGTACATGCGCATAATCATTTCGGCCCAATCAGCGGCCTCAACTCCGCCGGCCTCTGAACGAATCGTAATCAATGCGTCGCGATCATCGTATTCGCCGTTGAGAAGTGTCTGAACTTCCAATTCGCCAATTGATTTCTTAGCTGCATCCAACTCACGCTCGGCATCACCGAGTGCGGAACCTTCGGGCTCACTTTCCGCTAACTCAAAGAGGATAGGTAGATCTTCAACCCTGCGGCGCAAACTAGTGAGTTTATTTATCTCTGCTTGCACGCGTGATAGGCGACTAGTAATTTTCTGTGCATTATCAGGATCGTCCCAAAGATTGGGGACACCCGCCTCTTTTTCCAAAACTTCTAATTGTTGATGAAGTTTTGGTAAATCTAAGACTTTTTCAATAGAGACGAGAGTTGAATCAATAGAGTTAATCTCTAATCCATATTCTCGCGCGGCCATATGTGAAGGATAGCC
>JAYTTL010000281.1:0-1261 GCA_043745325.1 Actinomycetes bacterium | reverse complement strand
AGACTAGCCACCAGTGCCGATCTGTTGCAACACTTATGCTGCAATGCACGGAATGACCCCTTTCCGGCGATTTAGTTGACTGGAAATAGCTGCGTTTTGCAGGTTATTGGTTGCTACTATTTCACTTCATCAACTCATTCAGCAGAGGCTGCATGGATTTCGCCCAGATTTCATAGCCCTCGGCGTTGGGCTTTAAAAACTCAAAGTATCCAAACTAGCGACGGACTTTGACAAATGGCAAGCGGGCTTGATGCTTCGCGGACATCGTTCTCGAAGTCGCATGCCTACCGAAATTGTTACCGAAACCGCCCAGCACATGCGCAGGCAGTCAAACGGAAGAGTGAACCGGGACAAACGCTCCGAGGCGGGCATGGCGCTGGCATGTTTAGTTGGAAGTAGGCGAACTTGGCTCTGTAAAAAAAGTCGTTGGTCTTTGAAGTCTGAACCGCCGCAAGTGTGCGAGTGCTGGCGGGAATGGCAGCAAGGGTCACTTCTAAAATGAGCTTTCATAGCCGAGAAGCCCTTCGGTCACGAGCTCAGGGTCGAGTGACTTGGCGGATTTTATTTCTTGCAAGGGTTGGCACATCCAATGCCTATGGTTGGCGCGTGGGTTCAATTTCTATCAACTCGCAAATCCGTCGTGCGAGTCCTTGAGGAGTGGAGTGATTTTCAACTTTAGCCAAGTCATCTTCCCATCCGCCTGCAGGATTCTTGCGCATTGGACAGAGCTGATATGCAACTTCTTTCAAGCGGACTTTCCAGCACACAGCAGCTTTCTCGAAGGTCGCCCAAGACTTTACTTTTGCGTGCTCCAAAACAATCGGAGCGGGAAAGCTTCCACGGCATGGGGCCGGAACGACTGGATTACCTCGTGATATAGTCGTCTCGATTGCGCCGATAATTCCATTGAGGTCGTTGGCCGCGTGGACTGCTACGGGATTAGTATCCATGAAGAAGCCTGCATCGGTTTTCGACACTGTCGGAACGAAGACCTGCCCTTTGCGAAGATAGATGTGCCAAAGCATGTTTACGGAAAATGAGTGATGATTACTTTAACGCCCATACTTTGGGCGCGTTGGGCTACTGCAGCTAGCGCTGCTTGCTGGGCTGCTGTGCCTACACTTGGAACCGCAAGTTGAAGTTGTCGCGCGGTGATAATCAAGGAAGGGGTCAGTCCTCGCATTGCAACATTTTGCTGAGTTTTTCATAGGCCTTGGGAATTTTGGCGTCTGTTGAAACGATTCGGGAAATCCGGCTCACG
>JAYTTL010000280.1:0-4652 GCA_043745325.1 Actinomycetes bacterium | reverse complement strand
TTGAACTAAAGGCGGCAGAGCTCGATCGAGATATCTGGCAGTGTCCGGTTGTTCTTTTAGCCGATGTCCGTTCAGTTGGCGTACAAGGCGATGGCCGTACGTATGGGCATCCAATAGTTTTACGCCCGGTCTCTAGCCAGGATGCGATGACTGCGGATTGGTCGAGAGTTCCCTATGAAGTTCTTGAGAAGATTTCGACGCGCATCACCAATGAGGTGCGTGAAGTCAACCGAGTCGTGTTAGATATAACTAGTAAACCGCCAGGAACTATCGAATGGGAATGATGATGAAGAGATTTCTTTTATGTCTTAGCTTGGTAAGCCTATTATTAACGGCGCCACTTAATGTCGCCTCGGCTGCGCAGAAAGCAACTGCAGTAAAGTGCACCGCAACTAAAGCCGTTGGACATACTGCAAAGACTGTTGTACCTATGCAGAAACCTTTGAAGAGATTTCCTAAAATTTTCTCACTCACAACGAACTGCGGCACTATTGTAATAACCACAGTTGGCAATAAAGCCCCATGGACGTTAACTCACATGTCAACCTTGGCTAAAGCGGGCTACTTCGATGGCTCTTTATGCCATCGCTTAACGACTGCGGGAATATTTGTTTTACAGTGCGGTGATCCAACCGCAACCGGTTCGGGGGGACCTGGATTTTCCTACCCCGATGAGAATCTTCCAGCCAGTGGTGTTAACAACTATCCGGCCGGAAGCGTTGCAATGGCGAATGCAGGTCCAGGCACAAACGGAAGTCAGTTCTTCTTAGTCTATGCCGATACCACTCTCGGGCCGGATTACACATTATGGGGAAAAATCACCAAAGGTTTAGAGATTGTTCAAGCCATTGCCAAAAGCGGAGTTAAAGGCGGCGGTCCCGATGGGCCACCAGCCACTGCGATCACACTTATTAAAGTGCGAGCTTATTAATTAGTATTTACAATCTTAAAGGCTTCAGCGATTCGACCTTCAGGCAGACCGCCAATTCCGGCGTTGCGTTGACCCCACTCACGGACCATCATTTCTAAATTCTCATTGTGTGCGGTTTGAGATGCATGGGCAAACAAAGCCTTCATCTTTAAATCAAACGTATCTGTGATGTCTACGAAGTGATCGGGCTCGGGAAAAGCACTAACCCACACCTCTTTAACGCGCCATGGTTGCAGACCTTCAACCTCAAGCAGATCGGAAAATGCAAATGGATTGCGAGCATCTGGATACACCGCTTGAATGGAGGCTTCACCGGCAGCTAAATGATCCGGATGACTTGCACCTATGCGATCCCAGTTGCGTTCTGGACTTTGGCAGACCATTCGATCAGGCTTAGAAATTCGAATCTGTCGAACTAAATCTTTTCGAAGTTCTATCGTTGCCTCTAAATGTCCATCCACGTAGTTTAAGAAAGTTATATCAGTGACCCCTATTGCCGCACCGGCTGTACGTTGTTCACTTTGGCGAATTGCCGGCATCTCTTCCTTAGTAAATCCAGACTCTTCACCACCTTGGTCACCATTAGTGCAAAAGACGTATGCGACTTCTATGCCTTTGGCAACCCATTGGGCGATGGTTCCAGATGCACCGAAATCCGAATCATCTGGATGGGCACTGATGACTAAAACTCGTTTGATCTCGCTATCGGCAATCGGGTCCATCCCATTAGCCTAATAGACTGGCACGCATGTTGAGTGCTGAAAAATTACTTTTTGAACTCAACCCCGCACAAGCAACGGCGGTCAGTCATGCGGGGGGACCTTTATTAGTCGTCGCCGGTGCAGGCTCTGGGAAAACCCGTGTTTTAACAAGGCGAATTGCTTATCTCATGTCCGAACGCAACGTCGCCCCATACCAAATTTTGGCGATTACATTTACGAATAAAGCCGCGGGTGAAATGAAGGCGCGCGTAGCCGAACTCGTTGGTCCGGTAGCGAAATCTATGTGGGTCTCCACTTTTCACTCAGCTTGCGTCCGCATTTTGCGCAAAGAGGCGGTTTTATTGGGTTACAGCAATACATTTTCAATTTATGATTCGGCAGATTCTTTGCGATTAATCACAATTGTCACCAAAGAACTCAACTTAGATTCTAAACGTTATCCACCTAAAGCTTTTCAATCCATGATTTCACATGCTAAGAACGAACTTATGGGGCCGCAAGATTATCTCAATGCTGTAAGTAACCAATTTGAAGAAGTTGTGGCCGATGTATACAGCGTGTATCAACTTCGATTACAACGCGCCAATGCAATGGATTTTGATGATTTGATTTTAAAGACAGTGAATGTCCTCCAGCGCTTTCCAGAGGCCAAGGCCCGACTTAGATCACGCTTTCGCCACGTTCTAGTCGATGAGTATCAAGATACAAATCACGCACAATATATGCTGGTAAAGGAGTTAGTCGGAAGCCAAGACGAAGGTATCCCGCCGGCCGAATTATGTGTTGTCGGTGATGCCGATCAATCTATCTACGGTTTTCGCGGTGCAACAATCCGCAATATCTTGCAGTTTGAACTTGATTATCCCAAGGCAACAATTGTTCTCCTTGAGCAAAATTACAGATCCACGCAAAATATTCTCAGCGCAGCTAATGCAGTCATAATGAGGAATGCTGGTCGAAAAGAGAAGAATTTATGGACCGATTCAGGTTCTGGGGCGTTGTTGACGGGTTATGTCGCCGAGAACGAACACGATGAGGCGAGATTTATCGCCGATGAGATTCGGCAACTTCAACGTGATGAGAAATCACGACCTGGAGATACGGCGATTTTTTACCGTACAAATGCGCAATCTCGTGTGTTTGAAGAAGTATTTATGCGCAATGCGTTGCCTTACAAAGTCGTTGGCGGTTTGCGATTTTATGAACGTCGCGAAGTTAAAGACTTACTTGCTTATTTACGTGTCCTTGCAAACTTAGAGGATGAAATTTCTCTTCGGAGAATTATCAATGTTCCTAAACGGGGTATTGGGGATACTTCGCTAGATCACATTGCACACTTTGCTAAAGCGCAAGGGGTCACTTTTTGGCAGGCCTTACTTCGAGCATCAGAGGCACCAGGACTGGCCAATCGAGCAATGCAATCAATACAAGAGTTCACCTCGATGATTATTGCTTTACATGTATTAGTTGAAGGCAATACAAGTCCCTCCGTCATTGTTGAAGCTGCTCTTGAACAATCCGGTTTATTAACTGAGTTAGCGAATAGCACTGATCCACAAGATGAGGTGCGAGTTGAGAATTTGAAAGAGCTTGTTGCCGTTTCCATAGAGTATGAAGAGCGCGATAGTGATGAGTTGATTGAAGACGAAGTTATCTCACTTGCGGGTTTTTTGGAAAAAGTTTCTTTAGTAGCAGATGCCGATGAGATTCCTGATGGCGAAGACCATGGGGGAGTCGTGACAATGATGACCTTGCATACGGCCAAAGGTCTTGAGTTTCCGACTGTTTTTTTAACTGGAATGGAGGATGGGATTTTTCCACACTCGCGGACCCTAGGTGATAGCAATGAGCTTGAAGAGGAGCGCAGACTGGCCTACGTTGGAATAACTCGTGCTCGTCATCGACTTTATATTTCGAGAGCTGAGTACCGTTCAACATGGGGAGCACCAAATTATAATCCGCCATCAAGGTTCCTAGATGAGATTCCAGAGAAGGTTATTCAATGGCGAAATGAATTATCAACTTCGCTTTCGCTTTCTTTAATTAAACGCTCGCGAGTGGCCCCACCACCTCGTGCCACAGGTAAGAAGATTTCTGCCATCCAACTGCTTATTGGAGATCGTGTGTCACATGACACTTTTGGTTTGGGAAGCGTTGTTTCCATAGCAGGGGAAGGCGATAAGGCCGAGGCCACAATCCTTTTTGGAGCATATGGCGAGAAGCGATTGTTATTGCGCTATGCACCCGTTGAGAAGCTCTAGGATTACCCCCTAATCAAGATGTGGAGCACCCGTGGATCTCTTTGAATATCAAGCCCGTGACTTATTTGAAAAACATGGTGTTCCCGTACTGCCCGCTGCGATTGCAACAACAGCTGATGAGGCCGAAGCTGCTGCAATTGCTATTGGTGGAAGAGTCGTTGTCAAAGCTCAAGTTAAAACCGGTGGACGCGGGAAAGCCGGTGGTGTAAAGCTTGCCGAAAATCCTGCCGATGCACGCGCCTGCGCAAGCTCGATTCTCGGAATGGATATCAAGGGTCACACAGTTGGAACCGTCATGATTGCCGCCGCAGCTCCTATTGAAGCGGAGTACTACTTAGCGATTCTTCTCGATCGATCTAATCGGAGTTTTTTAGTCATGGCGTCGGTCTCAGGTGGAATGGATATAGAAGAGGTTGCACACACCGCTCCTGAAAAACTGGCCAAGATTGCCGTCTCTGCAGTAGATGGCATTAGTCCGGCAAAAGCTAAAGAGATTGTTGAGGCTGCAAAGTTTCCAATTGACGTCGCCGATCAAGTGGCAGATGTTTTGCTCAAATTATGGGATGTTTTCCAATCAGAAGATGCAACATTGGTTGAAGTAAACCCATTGGTTAAGACTAAAGATGGCAGAGTGATCGCCCTTGATGGAAAGATAACGCTTGATGACAGTGCAGAATTTCGCCAGCCAGATCATGGCGCACTTGTTGATCACGCCGCTACAAATGTTTTAGAGGCCGC
>JAYTTL010000279.1:0-4666 GCA_043745325.1 Actinomycetes bacterium | reverse complement strand
TAGGTAGGTCTTCACGCCCAACTAACTCACTTGTAAATACCTGGCGAACAGGGGCGTCGATGGCCGTTGAGATTCCAAGTACTCCAGCTAAAGCAAAGACATGCCAGAGTTGAATCGACTGTGTCATCACCAAAATACCCAACGCAATCGATGTAGCGCCGCCGACAATATTTGTGGCGATGAGTACCTTCTGCTTATCCAGGCGATCTGCCAGGGCTCCACCATGAAGGGAGAAAAGTAAGAAAGGTGCAAACTGGATTGCCGTGACTAGACCTAAATATGTGCCGTTGTTATTCGTCAGCTCTAGCACTAGCCAATCTTGGGCAATGCGCTGGGTCCAACTACCTATATTTGATAGGGCATTTGCTGGAAAGAGGATGCGGTAATTTCGATGACGAAACGAGCGCCAGTTGCCACCGTTGGGTGTTGTAACCGAAATCCCCATTACTCTTCTTTCATGACAACGAATATCCGATCAGTTGTAACCCTAGTAGCAATCGGAACTATTGGCTGGCTAGTCGCTGGAGTGATCGCGATTGCAATGAACGCCGACTCAAAATCCATCTGGACATGCATTTTCGGTGCGATTCTTGGTGCACTCGGTATTCGGTATTCGATCCGCCGCGCGCGACGAAGTGGAATTTAAGCCTCTAATTGAGTTGCGATGCCCCGCAGAACTCGGCCCAAGCGCTCAGCTTCTGGACCTGCAGGGTGGCGCCCGTGGCGAAGACCATTTCCAACTCGATCTAAAATCTTGATGGTGTCCTCTATCATCGCAGCTAAGTCATCGGGATTCACGCGAGAGTTTTCGGCAAGTGATGGTGGTGCATCCACAATATGAACTGACATCGCTTGGGGTCCCTTGCGACTGTCGGCAACGCTAAACTCCAATTTGGTACCGGGTTTCACGGTTGATACGCCTTCGGGAAGTGAAGAGGCTGCAAGATACACATCTTCGCCCTCATCGTTTGCGATAAAGCCGAAGCCTTTTTCTAATGAAAACCATTTCACGCGGCCTGTAGGCATGGGGTGACTCCTTTACGTTTTAGATGTACGTGTGTAGCCGCAGGATGCGCTCAGGGGATTAGTTTAACAGAGGTGGTGCAAAGGTCGCTTCAGAGTGAGCCCCGCAGCCATGATCAAAGGAGACCACACGTGCATCTTCAGGTGAGATTGCATTGGCACACACCCCAAAAGTTGAGCGTAACGAGCCCGCAATCTGAATAAAAAACCCACAGGTGTAACAAGGCTTCGGCGCAGATTCAGCCATCGGTGAGTTAGGTCCACGATCGCCCCCATACCACCGCTTAGCAGCTTGATCCCGACCTTCAATGGACATCACGCGTGCTCGACCAAAGCCAAGCTCGAGCGCCATCACAGTATCTAACTCTTCATCAGCTGGAAGTGCTTGCTCTCCTGCAACTAAACGTGAATCGTCAAGTGAACTTGGAACAATGTCACCAACGCCTACGTCACCAGGTTGAATGCGATCTCGATACGGAATCCACTCTGGGGCAGTTAATGCTTGCGGCCCAGGAAGAACCACAACATCGCAGATTGTTGCAGGCGCATCGGCATCCACTTTTGCAACGGTGACACACCAGCGCCAACCTTTATAGCCAGCAAGGTGGGCTTCAAATAAATATGTTGCAACACGATCATCATCTGCAAATTCAACGGATACAAAACTACCAATCTCCGAGGCACCATGTAGTTCGTCGATTATTGCGTTGCGGGCAAGTTCGATTGCATCAAAGGGATTTGCATCCGTTGAAGTTTTCTCTTTTGATGCTCTTTTGAGCAACGACTTCTTTCCCATGCACTGAGGATAAAGCAGAACGCCGCCCTCGTGTTAATCGGCGAATATATAAGCCGATACATAAACACAGCGTGAAGGCGGCGTCAAGCGCAATTAAGTAAAAATAGCTTTAGAAGTCCATATCCCCGCCACCTTGTGGCATTGGTGCTGGATTCTTTTCTGGTTTATCGGCAATCACAGCTTCAGTGGTAATAAAGAGCGCTGCAATAGAGGCCGCATTTTGGAGGGCAGAGCGGGTAACTTTAGCTGGATCGATAATGCCAGCCTTAATCATGTCGACGTACTCTCCAGTTGCAGCATTTAATCCATGTCCTGAAGGCAAGTGGCGAACTTTTTCAACAATTACGCCCCCTTCAAGACCTGCGTTAATAGCGATCTGCTTAAGCGGTGCTTCGATTGCAAACTCAACAATCTTGGCACCCGTTGCTTCGTCGCCAACTAGTGATAACTTCTTAAATACTTCGGTGCCTGCCTGAAGGAGTGCAACACCGCCACCGGCGACGATACCCTCTTCAATTGCAGCCTTGGCATTGCGGACAGCGTCCTCAATGCGGTGCTTGCGCTCTTTGAGTTCAACCTCTGTTGCAGCCCCTGCCTTGATAATGGCTACACCGCCGGCAAGCTTTGCAAGACGCTCCTGTAGTTTTTCGCGGTCATAATCTGAATCGCTCTTTTCTATCTCTGCACGAATCTGAGCAACTCGACCTTTGATAAGCGTTTCATCACCGGCACCTTCAACGATTGTTGTCTCATCTTTACTGATAACAACCTTGCGAGCGCGACCCAGAAGTTCAATGCCAGTTTGATCTAGTTTGAGACCGACCTCTTCAGAGACGACCGTTGCACCTGTAAGGATCGCAATATCCTGAAGCATTGCCTTGCGGCGATCTCCAAAGCCTGGGGCTTTGACTGCAGCCGAACGGAAAGTGCCGCGAATCTTATTTACTACTAGCGTTGCAAGTGCTTCACCCTCAACGTCCTCGGCGATAATTGCGAGCGGCTTACCTGATTGCATGACCTTTTCAAGAACTGGAACTAAATCCTTGATGTTGGAAATCTTCGAGTTAGCAATTAATACATATGCATCCTCTAAAACAACCTCCATGCGATCTTGATCGGTTACAAAATATGGAGAGATATAGCCCTTGTCAAAGCGCATACCTTCTGTGAGCTCTAACTCCAAGCCAAAAGTATTTGACTCTTCTACTGTGATTACTCCCTCTTTGCCAACTTTATCCATCGCTTCAGCGATCATTTCCCCAATAGTTGCATCGGCGGCTGAAATGGATGCAGTTGCAGCAATCTGCTCTTTGGAATCAACGCTCTTTGCCATAGACAAAAGCTCGGCAACGATTGCATCGACTGCCTTTTCAATACCGCGCTTAAGCGCCATCGGATTTGAACCTGCGGCAACATTGCGTAAACCTTCGCGTACTAGGGCTTGTGCTAACACTGTTGCAGTTGTTGTTCCATCACCTGCGACGTCATCAGTCTTCTTGGCGACTTCCTTAACAAGCTCTGCGCCGATCTTTTCCCATGGATCTTCTAAATCAATCTCTTTTGCAATTGAAACGCCGTCATTAGTAATTGTTGGGGCGCCCCATTTCTTCTCAAGAACGACGTTACGTCCGCGAGGTCCAAGTGTTACTTTGACCGCATCGGCCAAAATATTCATACCGCGCTCTAAACCGCGGCGTGCTTCCTCATTAAAGGCGATCTGCTTTGCCATGAATCGTGCTCACTTTCCTTGTGTTTAGACGGGGGCTTTATCACTCGCACCCCGAGAGTGCTAACGCCAAATCTACGGGAGCTCACCCATAGACGCAAAACGAGAGGGGATTAGCGGGCGATACGGGTGGACATACGGGCCTCGCGCAGGCGGCGAAGGCGCTTTACAAGCATTGGCGCGTCGAAAAGGGCATCGTCTCGGTCAATTAAATCATTGAGGAGTTGGTAAAAACGAGGAGCGCTCAGATCGAAGAGCTCTTTTATTGCCGCCTCTTTTGCCCCAGCATAGCGCCACCAATTCGCTTCAAAATCAAGAATGCGCGTCTCTAAATCACTCAAGCCAGTATCTATCGTTGGCTCTTCTTGTGCAGACATGGATTAAATCGTATCGGTTAGTCTGAATAAGTGTGGGATTTAAAGCCTATCCAAAATTATCTTGATGTCACTTACTTTTGTCCATGGATTAACAATTGCAAATCGTAGAATTGATTGGCCGTGATGTGATGATGGCGGAATAAAACCAACTTGATCTGCCAACAGTGTGTCCGCCCAATTTTGATAATCCTTTGCATGCCAACCATGCCGTGTAAATGCAACAATCGAAAGCTCGGGTTCGCACACAAGTTCGAGATTAGGATGTACACGAATTAAATCGGCGGCAGATTTTGCAACTGAAATCGTGTGTTCCATCGCATCGGTGTATGCATCAGTGCCGTGAGCCGCTAGCGAAAACCAAAATGGTAGTCCCCGTGTTCGTCGCGTTAATTGAATTGCATAATCGGAAGGTGACCATGAACCATCATGCAACGTATCTAAATAAGAAGCGTGCTGTGTATGTACTTCACGGGCAAGCTCAGGCTCACGATAAATAAGTGCACAAGCATCGAACGGGGCAAAGAGCCATTTATGCGGATCGACGATGAATGAATCAGCATCTTCGACACCTGCGAACTTCTCGCGTACAGATGGTGCGCATAGAGCGGCCAAGCCATATGCCCCATCTATATGGAACCAAATTCCTCGAGCATGGGTGGCAGCGCCAATTCCCTTTAAGTCATCAATGATTCCTAAATTAGTGGTTCCAGAAGTCGCCACGACCGCAAACACACGTTTAGATGT
>JAYTTL010000278.1:0-1272 GCA_043745325.1 Actinomycetes bacterium | reverse complement strand
GTAGATTCAATAAGTAAACGCACCACCTGAAATACGGAAGTAATCTCAGGTGTTATGGCAAGCTCGAAAAAACTATCCAAAGACGAGAGGACGAAGTTATATCGGTTGCGTCGGATGTCGCCCAAGTTGAGTATCCGAGGAATAGCTCGGGAACTCGGTAGGGACCACTCTACGGTTCTACGAGAACTTAAGCGTAGTAGCCAAGTGATTGGCAAGCACGACGACTACTACACCCAAGCCCAAAAAGCGCAGGAAGCCACCCATCAAAGACGGGTAGCAGCCAGCAAGAGAAAGATGCGACTAAAGTCCGAAACGGTGCGGCATTACGTCGATCTCCACCTACGAGAAGCTCAGTGGAGTCCCGAAATCATCGCCGGTAAGCTCTCCATCATGGGGTATAAGCTCTCGGCTGAGGCGATCTACCAATGGATTGTCATAGAACGCCCGGACCTCAAGAGTTCACTTCTCATCGCGGGAAAATCAAGACGCAGAAGACGAACTCGGAAAGCACCCCGAAGGCTACAACAACCAGCTACTCCAAAGCGCAGCATTGAGCTCTATACCCAAGATGGAAAGGATAGAGCATCAATTGGTCACATCGAACTCGACGCTATGCATGGGCAACAGGGAGGCACCGTTGTCCAAAACAAAGTAGACCGAAAATCACGCAAAATGTTCCTCGATTTCGCTCAATCCATGAAATCACAGAGTTATGCTGACGTCTGCATCACGCGTCTAGCAAACGATATTCCAGACTCGGTGCTTAAGACGATCCTTCAGGATAATGGCTCTGAGCACGCTGACCATGCGCGTGTCGATATCGCTTTGGGGGTCCTCTCTTTCTTTTGTCATCCCTACTGCGCCTCAGAACGAGGAACTGTAGAGAATCGCAATAAAGCTCTTAGACGATTTCTTCCTAAGGGAACAAATTTCGATGATATTCCACAGGAATTTTTAGAGTGGATCGAAGACTACTTCAACAACATGCCAATGAAGATTTTAAAATTCAAAACACCGAATCAGGTCTGGGAAGCAGAGCTACTTAAAGCAGCCTAAATCTATTCTGTAAAATTCTGAAAATTATTGAATTGCGACTCGCACTACACGCCTTATCCACAGGGGGGGGGGCTGCGCTGAGCTCCGATTCCCGGCTCCGCTCAGCTCCCCCCTTTGGATAAGACTGCTGCTCGTCTACCGATGAAACAGCACTACCTGGTAAACAAACTCAATAACTCTCTCTTAGGGGTGGTGCGTTAACTTATTGAACCCGCC
>JAYTTL010000277.1:0-1274 GCA_043745325.1 Actinomycetes bacterium | reverse complement strand
AACTTAAAGATGCAAATTTTATTGATACCGTCCGCAATAAAATAACACTTCATAATAGATTTCAGTCCACTATTGCCGCACGATCGGCACATACTAAGGATCAAAGTCTCGACGGCGCATATTCCCAGTTACAAAAAAGATTGGCCCCAGAACTCAGTCAAGTGACTTGGCTTGATGGAATTGAAGATGGCGGCGTCGAACTGCTTTCTTCTCGCCAAAACTTCGGAGTTGAAATCTTTGGAAATAGTCGTACGGCGATTTTAATTTGCTCAATACTTTTAGCCAGCGGTGTCACTAACACGAGAATTGCATTAACTTCCACTCAGAGGCATCCCGTCATAGCCGATGCCGATTTAGGCTCAGGCTCCTTTCGTACAAGTGATATCGGTGTGAATTTCAAGAGCAGAGTTGAAGAATTGTCGCGTGAATGGTCACTTTTCCCAGTCTCAACGAACAAAGGAGGCTCTTTAACGAGTGAATCAGAGTTGATTCCGTTGCGAAATCTTCGAATAGTTGTGGGTGAAAATGACTCTGAGCTCATCAGTCATTTCATTCGTGATGAGCAAGACCATCTCTTTGTTGGAAAATTGGCCGGCGCAGTTGCAACGTGTGGCCCTTTTGTGCGACCCGGATTAACTCCTTGTGCCACGTGTCTTTTACTCGGCATCGAAGAGCGCTACGGCAGATTTCACGCCCAATTAACTGCCGCACATGGAACAAGCGAGGAGCTACCGATTGCAATCGCCCATCAGCTCGCCGCGATGACTGCACATGCAGTCTTGCGATTTATCGACACGGGCGAATCTGAACTTATGGGCTCCCAGATTCATCTGAATTACCTCCAACCACTTAATCCAACGTCACACCGTTTTTCACGTCACCCTCGATGCATGTGTATGTGGAACGAGCGCCCATCTGTGAGCACTAATGAACACTTGCTCTAGATATACACAAGCAAAATCAGTTAAAAAATACTGGTGCAATCGGGGAGAACACTTCGCAACTCAGACATCAATTTAGGAGGAAAAATGAAGGATGTATTAACAAAGCTTGTAAAGGCCGAGCTCTCACTTCGTGATGGTCTAACTCGCGCACACAGTAACTTTTATGCGCGACTTCGAGATGAACGTGGGGATGTTCCTGGGTGGGTACTTGTAGTGCTCATGACAACAGGATTAGTAACTGCAATTTGGACTATTGCCGCACCGCGCCTCACGGCGATTCTTAAGAACTCACTTGATGCCATGAATGGAATTCGCTGAGGTGTTAGCGGG
>JAYTTL010000276.1:0-1274 GCA_043745325.1 Actinomycetes bacterium | reverse complement strand
GTTCTTAGGGGAATTTAGTGGGTCGGTAGGAAAAAGCCAGGGATTCGGTATCCTTTTGGGATGAACGAATTAACTACAGATCATTATAGAGCTTTGCTAGGACTTGATGCTGACTGGCGTGTTACTAATGTCGAGTTTCTGCCCAAAGCCAAATTGGTGGATATTCGGATTGAGTATTGCGGCTCGAAGCTGTCGTGCCCGGAATGCAAGTGTAGCTGTCCGCGAGCTGATATGGCCCCGGAACGAACGTGGCGTCACCTCGATACGATGCAGTTCACTACGACAATTCATGCTTCTGTTCCCCGAAGCAATTGCAGCAAATGTGGAGTGCTTACCCAGCCAGTCCCGTGGGCTGGCAAGCATTCTCGATTCACGCTTCTCTTTGAGTACATGGCGGTGGAAGTGATCAAGGCGTGTTCGAGCATATCGGCGGCGGCGAAACTGCTCAACGTCGAGTGGCAAGCGGTTCAGTCGATCATGGATCGAGCCGTTGCGCGTGGCATTGTGCGTCGGGACATGTCCAACATTCGAAACGTCGGCATTGATGAAAAGAGCTTTGGAAAAGGGCAGGATTATGTCTCGATCATGACAGATGTCGATAACGCAAGAGTTTTGGAAGTTGTTCCGGAGCGAACGCGAGCTGCTGCTGATAAACTCTGGCAATTGATGGATGCTTTGCAGCGAAAGCTGATCCAAGCAGTCTCCATGGATATGTGGTCTCCTTTCATGGAGGCGACTCGGGCTGCGTGTCCAGATGCGGAAATCGTGCATGATAAATTTCACGTCAGCAAGTATCTAAATGAAGCGGTCGACAAGGTCCGAAGACAAGAAAACATTCAATTGATCGAGGAGGGTGACGATCGTCTCAAAGGAACGCGACAGCTATGGTTGTATGCGATGGAAAATCTGCCTGAAGAAAAAAGTGCTACGATGCTTTCGTTGCGACAAGTCGATCTTAAAACCGGTCGTGCATGGTCGATGAAAGAGAATTTTCGCCATTTTTGGGAATGCGGAAGCGTCGAGGATGCCACAGTGTTTTTCACGACTTGGTACGGTTGGGCGACTCGAAGTAAATTGCCACCTATAGCGAAGGTCGCGACTATGCTGAAACGACACCTTTCTGGATTGCTGAGCTATGTTACCCACCGAATTACAAATGCGTCTAGCGAAGGCTTTAACAGCAAGATTCAATCAATCAAAAGCGCAGCAAGAGGTTTCAGCAACTTTGAAAACTACAGAACACGCATTCTCTTTTTCTGCGGAAAGCTAGACCT
>JAYTTL010000275.1:0-4696 GCA_043745325.1 Actinomycetes bacterium | reverse complement strand
CATAGGTTGCATTGGCTTTATGAACTGCCTCTGAAAAAGCCATGGTAATTGCTTTACTCAGATCGTCACGCATGCTTATAGTTGCCTTATAGCTTGTCATTACCGTTTCATATGCGAGTTTGAAAGTTTCTTTCGCAGTATTAAATGCAACCACCTGAGCTTTAAATATAACCGTTGCATTATTGTAAGCAGTTAATGCCGTGTTATAGGCTGCCAACAGGACTGCATACTGTGCAGGAGTTGTTGCAGCTCCATTTGCCTTGAGCACGGCTTGGTAATTCAGACGTGCGCTCTCATAAGAAGTTCTGTACACCAGAACCGCTTTATCAAAGGCGAGAACTTGAGCTCTTATCGTGACAGTTGCAGTCTCATAAACCGCTAAAGCAGTGTTATAGCTCGCTAATTGAACTTTGTATGTTGAAACCGTGGCGGTTGCCGTCGGCGTTGACGAAGCACCAGCAGCAAAAGATGCGCCCATGGAGCCCATGATTAGACCCGCACTTAGTAGTGTGGCCGTAAAGATTCTTTTCATTTTAGTCCTCCTTGCCTATGCAAAGCGCATGTGCTTTACAAAACAAAGACTGGGCCCACTTAATGTGCATTTCCTACGTAAATACATACGATTTCTTGCGCAAAAGCAATTTCCGTTGATATCCTCGCAAAATGAGCATTTTTTGGGAGGTGGCTCGTTAAACATCCGATACTTTTGCGAATCTGCGTAGTAGCCACGCTTCTGATTGGTGTCAATTACATCACTTGGCGTTGGTTTTTTTCGGTTAATTGGCATGCTTGGTGGATTGCTATTCCACTCGTACTAGCCGAGACATAATTCTCTGATAGATGTTCTCTTTTTCGGACTCACCGTGTGGCGTTCACAAAGATTTGAACCTTTGCCGACTATCTCGGTAACCGAAGATATGGCGACATACATGCGCCGGCACGCCCTTGGCTGGAAAAGTGTGTACCACCACGAAACTCTTGCTATCGGCTTAGCGCCGCTCCAATTGTCTATCTTGTCTTTGGTATTTTGCCGTTTATGTTTTTTAACCAAATGCTCTTTTTCATTGTTAGTAAAGCTACCTCTACATGGCGCGGACAACAGTACAGTCTGGCATTGTTCCCAATCTGGATTAATGCAGTTACGACTGCCTGTGCCAATGTGTTCTTTCATCGTCCACTCGGATTTAGTGAACCAATAGGAACGTTTGTGAACGTTCTCTGGGTGTTGTGGGATCTGGGGCTCATGAGTATTCTTCTTCCAGCAGTGCGTTTTCGAGGCTGTGAATGGGAATAGGAACTTTACGTTGAAATTTCATACGAAGGAGCTAGGCAACGGCATCTTGGTAATACACCTTGATGGTAAGTTGAATATGGTTAATGCTCCACGTCTTCGTACATTAATCAACTCTCACATCGCAGCTGGAAATAGCCGTATTTCCATCGATTTAACCAGTGTAGATTTCATTGATTCTTCTGGGTTAGGCGCGCTCATCAACGCTCTGAAAGTTACACGACAGGCCAGCGGTGATTTACGGATTGCAGCCCCAGCCGAACAAGTAAAATTGATACTCAGCTTGACCAATCTAGATCGCATACTAAAAATCTATCCAGATGCGGAAACCGCGTTTAATGACTGAGTTGAATACGTACACCCGTCACATCGAATGTCCTCCTGATAATGTCAATATAGTTCATAATCTTCTCAACTCAGTATGGGTCGATAAACCAATGATTGCTGATGCCGATCGTTATAGTTTTGAAACCGCCATCATTGAACTTACATCCAATGTTATTCAACATGGTGACACGGGCTCTGGAATTTCCTGTTTAATTACAATTAACGTTTTTGATGATCGAATTGAGGCGCTGTTGATCGACACCGGCATAGTTGCAGACATTGATGTAGAAGAGTCAGTCATGCCAGATGAGCTTGCCGAGTCTGGGCGAGGAATACCTCTTATTAAAGCCCTGGTTGACACTCTCGCATACTCAAGAGTTGGAGATTTAAATAGCTGGCAGTTTGCACGAAAGTTCACATCATGAGCAGTGAAACCACACGCCAGGCCGCCTTAGATGCTTTAAAAATACTTGACACACTCCCCGAAGAAAGATTCGATCGCATTACTCGGCTTGCTAAAGAGCTTTTTGGAGTAGAAACCGCGGCGATAACGTTAATCGATCACGATCGCCAATGGTTTAAATCTAAAGTTGGACTCAAACTACAGGAGACTTCGCGCAGTGATGCGTTCTGTGATGTCACTATTCGTGAATCTATAAATTTCACGGTTCCAGATGCAAGCCAAGATTCGCGTTTTCATGAAAATCCACTTGTAACGGGAGATCCGCACATCCGTTTTTACGCGGGTTATCCTCTTGAAGCTTCCAGCGGAGAGCATGTTGGCGCACTTTGCGTCTTTGACTCACAGCCAAGAATTTTCACAGAGTCCGAAGAACTTTTACTGCGCGAGTTGGCGTTATGGGTTCAGAAGGAGATGGTAATTGACAATGAATTAGATCGAGCCGCACAGGTTCAAAAAGGATTCACACCTCATGCCCCTGAAGAGAGCTTTGGATTCGACATGGCGGGTGGGTGCATCCAAGCCAGAAATCTCGGAGGAGATTTCTATGACTGGTATCCCGTTTCCGAAGGCCATGATCTCATTCTTGCAGATGTCATGGGCAAGGGTATGGGCGCAGCGATACTGGCGGCGACTGTGCGCGCTGTTTTTCGGGCGGGATCTCGCAACAACGACATCATCAGTAGTTTCCAGACTGCCGCCTCCATACTGAACGGCGATTTAAACAATGCCGACAGTTTTGTCACCTTATTTTATGCACGGTTAAACAAAACATCAGGATTGATTCGCTATGTCGATGCAGGTCATGGCCTTACGATTATGATTCCTCGAAGTGGTGCAATTATGCGGCTGACATCAGAAAACCCTCCCATAGGTGTTGGAACTGATTTCTCGTGGCAACAAGATAGTTGTGTGCTAAATCCCGGCGACACATTGATATCTGTTAGTGATGGAGTGTTAGAGCTATTCGATGGCACTTTGCGTTCGCTAGATGGTATGGCCGAAATCGCGAGAGGTTGCTCAAGCGCCCAAGAAATAGTCGACACAATTATTGAACGAGCAGGCCAGAATCCCGACGATGACGTTACGGTGCTAGTACTAAGACGCAATTTATAAGAGTGAGCTCTCTGCCGATAGAATCAAGCCTATGGATATCGAGGAAGCGCTATTACTTATCCGCGAGATCCCTGACTATCCAAAACTAGGAGTTAGATTTCAAGACATCACCCCTCTGCTTGCCAGTGGAGAAGCCTTTTCGACTATTACTAAAAAATTCGCATCTTTCGCGGCGCCTGGAACGTTGGTAGCAGGAATTGAAGCTCGAGGTTTCATCATCGCCGCAGCCGTGGCACATGAGCTCGGATCAGGATTTATTCCAATCCGTAAATCTGGAAAACTCCCCCATACGGTGATTTCAGAGAGTTATAACCTTGAGTACGGTGAGGACACTCTCGAAGTTCACGTTGATGCGATCACTGCGGGTACAGAGGTAATGCTGATAGATGATGTCTTGGCAACCGGCGGAACTCTCTCAGCCGCGATTGAGTTGATAAACAGAAGTAGTGGCCACGTCATGCACGTTCTGACACTTTTGGAGATTGCCGGTCTTGGCGGGCGAGCAAATTTGAAGATTAAATATCCCCACATCATGATCACGTCGTTGGTCATGGCTTAAAGGTGCGCGTTCTTCAGATTCAAGGCCTTCGCGCCTTTGCCGCGATAGTAGTCACCCTCTTTCACGCACGCCTTGTGCCAGGAGGATTCATCGGCGTGGATATTTTCTATGTTATTTCGGGATATCTCATCACTGGCCTCATTCTTCGTGAGTTGGACTCAACGGGACGCCTTAATTTAAATGCATTTTATCAGCGACGAATAAAGCGATTATTGCCCACGTCAGTCTTTGTACTTTTTGTCACCGCCATAGTTGCATGGTTCGTTCTACCCCCGAATACACGAGGTGCATTGGGGCGAGATTTATTTGCCGCGGCTGCTTACATTTCTAACTATCTCTTTGCTTGGTGGCAAAATGACTACCAAAATTTGAATGCGACTCCCTCCCCCTTCATCCATTATTGGTCGCTTGCAGTCGAAGAGCAGTTTTACTTAATTTGGCCAGTTTTAATGATATTCCTGGCAAGATTTGGAAGGCGCGCAGTCGTACAAGGGGTTGCACTCATCACCCTGCTTTCATTGGCATTATCTGTTTACCAGACGCAAACTTCACCCATCTGGGCTTTCTACTCACTTCCCACTCGAGCTTGGGAACTTGGGGTAGGTGCGCTCTTACTTTTTATACCAAAAAATACACTTAAACATCAGCTGCTTCCATGGCTAGGTTTATTTGCAATTCTCGTCGCATCCTTTAGATTCGATGACAACACCTCTTTCCCCGGATTTAATGCAACGCTCCCGGTATTTGCTACCGCTCTCTTGATAACTACAATTCCTATCTGGCCTCCAGTACTTAATTTCTTAGCTAATAACCGAATTAGCCAATGGCTTGGAAAAATCTCCTATCCCCTCTATCTCTGGCACTGGCCCGCATTAGTTATTCCAAGCAGTGCAATTGGACGTCCTCTTAATGTCAGAGAGCGTTTGGCATGCATTGTGCTAAC
>JAYTTL010000274.1:0-1278 GCA_043745325.1 Actinomycetes bacterium | reverse complement strand
ACCAAAGGCTCCATCATCTCTTGGAGTTGAAGTTAGCGATGACGCAATAGACCGTTTAACTGAGCTTCGACACCTCAAGCGCAGTGTAATCCTAGGCTCGACCTTAACTTTGCCCGTGCTCTTGGCTATCTTTACGCAATCCTTAGGCGTTAACGTCCCATCGTTTTTCTTAAATCATTGGACGCAGTTTATTTTAATTACGCCAGTGATGTTTTTTGTTGGAGCACCGATTCATAAGATCGGTTGGTTGACTCTTCGACATCGATCTGCTGAGATGAACACGCTCATTACTCTTGGAACTACGGCTGCATATGCTTTTAGTACTTTTGTTACATTTGCACCGGAGTCATTGCCCATCGAGATGAGAGATGTCTATTTTGAAGCAGTTGGCGTAATTATCACGCTCATTCTTTTAGGAAGATATTTTGAAGAGAAGGCAAAGGCTGGCACAGGCGAGGCAATTCGACTTTTATTAAACCTTGCACCTCAGACGGCTCGCGTGATCAGAGAAGGTATTGAGATCGAGCTTGGGATCGATTTAGTGGTTGTGGGAGATGAACTTCTCGTACGGCCGGGAGAGAAAATTCCAGTAGATGGAAAAATCGAATCTGGACATTCTTCCATTGATGAATCTATGGTGACTGGGGAATCAATCCCCATCGAAAAAACCGCTGGTGATAGCGTAATTGGTGCAACATTCAATGGAACCGGTGCGATACATATTCGCGCGACTAAGATTGGTGCGAACTCTGTCCTCGCACAAATTATTGCCATGGTAAGACAGGCCCAGGCATCCAAGGCTCCTATTCAGCGCTTAGTCGACTCAATTAGTTCAGTTTTTGTTCCATTTGTAATCGCTTGCTCAATAGTTGTTTTTGCGATTTGGTATCTTCTTGGACCAGCGCCGACATTTACATATGCACTTGTTGCAGCTGTGACAGTATTAATTATTGCCTGTCCGTGTGCTTTAGGTTTAGCAACTCCGTTATCAGTAATGATTGGAACCGGAAAAGGAGCTACCTCAGGAATTCTAATCAGGTCGGCAAAGGCGCTTGAAACTTCTGAGAAAATTACTGCGATTATCCTGGACAAAACCGGCACCATCACTTTCGGAAAACCAATTCTTACAGATCTCATTGTTTTAGATGGTTTCCTTGAAGATGAGATTTTATCCCTTGCCGCAAGTGCCGAAGTTCAAAGCGAACATCCATTAGCTTCGGCTATTACACATGCAGCGAGTGAGCGTGGACTCTCGCTCTTACCAGTCACAGAATTTGA
>JAYTTL010000273.1:0-1283 GCA_043745325.1 Actinomycetes bacterium | reverse complement strand
GAATTTCGTAAACACTCGGTAAGAGTAGTGGCTTAGAAGGCGCTTTCCGGAATATTCATAATTGAACCATTAGTTGCCTCAACTATCACGCGATCGGCCGCGATCTGTGGCAAAAAGTTAGTGACAAAGAATTGTGCAGAGGCAATTTTTCCCGTGTAAAACCCGCTATCTTTTCCTGCATTCGGTAGTTTTTCCGCGGCAATATCGGCCTGACGGATCAATAACCAAGCGGTAATAATATCGCCGACTGCCATGAGGCATCGCGATGTATTTAAACCGACGGTATAAATCTTCTCTGGATCTTCCTGTGACTCCAAGGCATGGCCCACAAGAACAGCGATAATTCCATTGAGATTGCCGAGTGCGGTAAAGAGTGCAGCTTTTTCTTGAGTGTGAGCCCCGCCAGATTCAGCGAACTTTTGAATCTCTTTACCAAGCAGACCTATCGCGCGACCGCCATCTTTAACAATCTTACGGAAGAAGAAATCTAAGCCTTGAATCGCAGTTGTTCCTTCATACAAAGTATCGATTTTTGCATCGCGAACATACTGTTCTAACGGCCAGTCTTGCGTAAAGCCAGAGCCTCCGAAAGTTTGTAGAGATTCGGTTCCAAGAATTGTCCATGACTTTTCAGAGCCGTAACCCTTAACAACTGGAAGCAGTAAATCATTTCGCGCGATCATGTCGGCTAATCGATCAGCATCTCCTTCTTGTTCTGCAAGTTCGATTTCATCCTGTATTGATGCGGTATATAACACTAATGCGCGCATGCCTTCGGAGTATGACTTCTGAACCATTAACGAACGGCGTATATCAGGGTGATGAATGATGGTGACGCGCGGACTGCTCTTATCATTCATTACCTTCATGTCACCGCCTTGTACCCGCACCTTGGCATAACTAAGTGCTTGCTGATAACCGGCAGACAACGTTGCAATAGCCTTGGTTCCAACCATCATGCGTGCGAACTCGATGACTTTAAACATCTGGGCAATACCTTGATGAACATCGCCGAGTAGATATCCAACTGCCGGTTCGTGTTCACCAAAGTTCATTTCGCAGGTTGAAGAAACATTTAACCCCATCTTTTTTTCAATATTGGTTACGTAAACTCCGTTGCGCTTACCGAGAGCGCCAGATTCTTGATCAAACATAAACTTAGGAATCAAAAATAGTGAGAGACCTTTCGTACCTGGACCTCCACCTTCTCGTCGTGCCAGAACGAAGTGCATAATATTTTCAAAAAGATCGGCATCACCAGATGTAATAAAACGTTTCGTTCC
>JAYTTL010000272.1:0-4736 GCA_043745325.1 Actinomycetes bacterium | reverse complement strand
GTGGCGGGCCAAGAAGAATTACGCCTGTTATGTTTGGGATAGTGAAGGTGTTCGCAACGAAACGCCGGAACTGAAAATCATGGGCATGGAATCTGTTCGGTCAAGCACGCCTGAGGTATGCCGCAAGAAATTAAAAGAAGCTATCGAGCTGATGTTCACTAGGGGACAAGCCGAAGTTCATGCGTTTATCAAAGAGTTTGAAAAAGAATATTATACCCTGCCGATATATGACATCGCTCGCCCTCTTTCAGTCAAGGATTATGACAAGTGGCGTGGAGGCGAGCTGTATATCAAGGCCGCCCCGATCCAAGTCAAGGCCGCGCTACAATACAACAAAAAGCTACGGGAAATGAAACTCGACACTAAATACCCCATCATTTTTAATGGAGACAAAATCAAATACGTCAACCTTGTCGAATTCAATCCGGTCTTTGATGGGGTGATCGGTGCTCCGAACGGCAACTTTCCCAAGGAGTTTGGCATCGAACCGTATATTGACCGGAAGCTAATGTTTGAAAAGACCTTTCATAATCCGATCAAATCGCTGTTGCGAGCTGCCAACTGGGAAACGGATAAAATATCAACTCTGGAGAAATTCTTCGCATGAAATTGAACCTGGAAAATGACTTTGGTTTCACGTCAGTAGAGCCCGTTGATACTAAGCTTCTAGACACCAAAACCCAAATGATAGACGAATTGACCACAAATATAAATGTTATGTACAACAAGATTTTGCCGTTGCTGGTAAACCTTAAGAAAGACCCGACCAAGGATATCCGCTGGACCAACCGTGAAACAGTTATTGATTCGTTTATCGTTGACTTAAGAAAACTACTACCCAAGTAATTGTTTTTTCAGTTAATTAAATTTGTTTACTATGTGTTGACATTTTGCTATTATATTTAATTAAGAGGAAAGAATCATCTCTCCTCTTTGATAGCAAAAGGAAAACTCGCTATGAAATACGTGCTTGTAACGATTGCGTTGCTTATTTCGTCGATGTCGGCCTACTTCTCGGTTATGGGTATGTTGACAATCTTTCCGATGCAACCCGAAGCCATCATCGGAATGGCCATCCTGCTAGAGCTTGCCAAGATCAGTTCCGCGTATTGGTTGCACTTGCATTGGCAACAACTGGGTAAGTATCTTAAATACTACCTCGTCACGGCGGCAGTCGCCTTGGCTCTGATCACGTCGTTGGGTGTGTTCAGCTTCCTGCAAAATGCTCATTCCTCAAAAGTCGTTCAAATCGAGAACGGGGCCAAAAAGCAGGTTGCCAATATCGATATCGATATTCAGTCCAAACAAAACGAAATCGACGACATCCAGACGCGTATTGGCCTGATCACAAATAGCATCACTAAGAGTACCGAACTCTCAAAACGAAAAAATGACGTTGATGTTGTCGGCTCGAACTCCGAAGCCAAACTGAAAGAGCTGCAAAAAGAGCGTCAAAATAAAACCGCCGAAATTAATATTCTGGAAAAACAGAAGCTGGACTATGGAGCGACTGCCAAATCAGAAGCATCGGAAATCGGCGGGCTGCGTTATATCGCTGATCTGTTGGGCGTAGGCGGGGAACATACATCGACAATTTTCTGCGTAGTCCTGTCGATGTTCATTGATCCTCTCGCAATCAGTCTATTGTTGGCGTCAAATGTCATTCCAGTAGCGCCTCTTCTGAACAAGCCGGTACGTCAAAGTGAATCGTCGCCCGTCAAGCGTAAGTATAAGGTACGGCGGATTGCTGTTCATAAGCCGAAGACGAAACCAGTTCAAGCCAAATTAAAAGTCAAACCAAAGAAAAACGAATTGAAGCGTATCTATATACCACGAGGCGCAACTATCGTGACACGTGGTAGACCCCCAAAGAACGGGTACAACATACCCAAAGGCGCGTTGAGAAATTAGTTTTAAAAGAAAAAGTACGGAACCGGAAAAATGGAGAAATTCCATCTTTCCGGTTCTTTTTGTTTGGGCATCGGGGTATAATAATGGGTAGCAACTGATGAAGGAACATAAATGAGTTTTATTAAAGATTTGGCTAAGGAACTGGGAGACGATGCGTCGATTGCATCAGAAGGAAAGGGAGCGGCAGAATACACAGGGTTCATCGATACGGGCTGTTATATTCTTAATGCGGGTCTGTCGGGCAGCATCTTTGGGGGACTGCCCAATAACAAGATCGTGGCGTTCGCAGGAGAGCCTGCCACGGGCAAAACGTATCTGGCCCTGGGGGTAGTGAAGCAATATCTAGATGCCGATAAGAAGGCGATTGTGGCATATTTCGAGACCGAAGGGGCCATTACCAAGGATATGCTGACCGCTCGGGGCATTGACACTTCCCGCGTGCTTTTGATCGAGCCCGATACAATTCAGACATTCCGCGCCAAGGCGATCAAGATTATTGAGGCTTTTGAAAAACAGGACGAAAACAAACGTCATCCCATGCTGTTTGTTCTGGACTCTCTGGGCATGTTGTCAACTACCAAAGAAATGGAAGACACGGCGGACGGCAAAGAAACCCGCGACATGACCAAGGCCCAGATCATCAAAGCCACGTTTCGTGTTCTGACACTGCGACTGGCCAAGGCCAAAATCCCGTTGATCCTAACGAATCACGTGTATGACGCTGTGGGAGTTTATTTTCCAACAAAAGTAATTTCAGGAGGCAGCGGTTTAAAATACGCCGCGAGCATTATCGTTTCTCTGTCAAAGAAAAAGGACCGAGACGATGCAAAGGATGTTGTTGGAGCTTTAATTGTCGTTAAAATGGATAAGGCCCGTCTCACTAAAGAAAATACGACATTTACGATGCGATTGTCCTACAAAACAGGCCTAGATAAGTACTATGGATTGCTCGAATTGGCGGAAAAATACGGCATCTTTAAAAAAGGCTCGCGGAACTACGAGCTGCCTGACGGAACCAAAGCGTTTGAAAAAGCTATCAATGACAACCCTGAGAAATATTTTACCCCCGAAGTTCTGATCAAGCTCGACGAAGCTGCCAAACAAGAATTTTTATACGGAACAACTGAAGAAGACGACGTTCCCCTAGCCGAAATTCAAGAGTAACGGAGAAATTGGATGGTGAAGTATAGTTTCAAATACAACAGCAACACATCGTTTCGAGTGATCGAGGCCACCGACGATGCTGGATATGACATCGCGGTCGTCAAGGATTTGTATCGGGATCATCTAATGAACGAAATCAAGGATATTGCCGAAATGACGAACGAAGAGTTTATCAAATATTTTGGAGTAAAATGAATCAAGAAACGGTTATACTTTCCCACCTTTTATTTTACGAAGAATATTCACGTAAGGTTCTACCACACGTAAAGACCGAATATTTTCAAAGTAAGGCCAACCAAACGATCTACGGGCTTTTGACTAATTTTGTAAACAAATATAATTCGTTCCCGTCCAAGGAAGCGCTTTTGATCGATCTGTCTAACAAGGATGGGTTAAACGAAAACCTTTTTAAAGAATCGAAAGATATTATTATTGATATCAAAGCAGAGACCGAAACAAAGTTGGAATGGCTGCTCGATACGACCGAGAAGTTTTGCAAAGAACGGGCTCTGACCAACGCTATCCTGGCTTCGATTAAGATCATTGAAGATCAGGCCAGTCTGACGAAAGGTACCATCCCTAAAATCATGCAGGATGCGCTCGCCGTCTCGTTTGATACGAGCGTCGGGCACGATTTTATCGAGGACTATACCAAGCGATTTGATTTTTATCACACTGTTGAAAAACGAATTCCGTTTGATCTTGAACTCCTCAACACAGTGACGGGCGGAGGATTACCCAACAAAACATTGTCGGTCTTCATGGCTGTCACAGGGGGCGGTAAGTCGCGCTTTATGTGTCATTGCGCTTCCACAAATCTGCGAGACGGCAAGAACGTTTTATATATTACTCTTGAAATGGCCGAAGAACGGATTGCCGAACGGATCGATGCCAATCTCTTAGATATTCCGATCAACGAACTCAAGACCATCTCTCGTAAAATGTACGACGATAAGATGCATCGGCTACGAGCTTCGACCAAGGGAAAGCTGGTCATCAAGGAGTATCCGACTGCGGGGGCGGGGGCCAATCATTTTCGGTTTCTTTTAAACGAACTGAAACTAAAAAAGAACTTCGTTCCCGATATCATTTACATCGATTACATCAACATCTGTATGTCGAGCCGCATGAAACTCGGGGCGGGCGTAAACAGCTATTCGTATATCAAAGCCATTGCCGAAGAACTGCGGGGCCTAGCAGTCGAACATAATATTCCAATTGTCACGGCGACCCAGGTCAATCGCGGCGGTTTTAACAATTCTGATATTGAAATGGAGAACACATCAGAATCAATTGGTCTTCCAGCAACGTGTGACGTGTTATTTGCTCTTATTGTTAACGAGGACTTGGACAGCCTTAGTCAGATTATGATCAAACAGCTCAAAAACCGACTGGGTGATCCGATGAAGCATCGCCGGTTTTGTATCGGCGTGGATAAACTCAAGATGCGACATTATGACATCGAAAATCCCGAAGGGGGGCTAATGAACGATGCGCCTGTGATGGACAATACGAACTTCATGAAGAAAAAATTCGACAGCGATAAATTTAAGGATTTCAAATAAAATGGAAACGGCAATGCAGAAATACAGGTTTGACGGCGCGCGCGTTATTGAGAACTCCACCAAGTTTGTTATTAAAAAGTGCAAGAAGAAAGATGA
>JAYTTL010000271.1:0-1292 GCA_043745325.1 Actinomycetes bacterium | reverse complement strand
ACTCGGATAACGATCCCATGCTTTCGCCATAAACCTCATCGCCAACCTTGAACTCTGCGACATTTGCTCCCACACTCTCAACGATCCCGGCCATATCTAGCCCGAAACTGCCTTTCTTAGGTTTTAACAGGCCACTTTGTAGACGAACTAAGTAAGGTGTGCCACGCATGTAGTGCCAGTCGGCAGGATTGATAGAAACCGCCTGGACTCTGACTAAAACCTGATTTTCAGTAATCGTCGGGACCTCTACCTCTGAGATCTCTAAAACCTCTGCAGAGCCGTATTTTTTATATGTAACTGACTTCATGTCTCCCCCATCAATGCAAGTTCCAATGTTATATCGATTTTAATTGTGGATGAGGTTCACGATCACGAAGTTAAATTCGATTTCGTTCTTAATTTATTACTAGAAGGAGTTGAAAGAGTGTGGGATTTTGGCGTCGGCCAACTGGGTGGCGACCGAGACGCCCGCAAATCCGAGCACCTCGCAAGCGGCTAAAAATGTAAAGCTTAGGCAAATTGCCTAAGCTTTCCATTTCGAAATTTCTACTTATAAATAGCGAATAACTGCACTAAAGGAACTCCGACTGAAATCAACGTCACCATCATCATCATGATGTTTGAATTCGACGATTTAATCCATTCTTTACCATGGACGGTAGCGGCTTCCTCAACGGTTTGATCCATTGCTAATGCTTTCATGGAGCTGATAAAGGACATTTGGCCTAAATAGAAGTTAAGAGCAGTAAGCACAACAATGAATGAAATCATGAACTGTTTAGCGGAAGTGTCCAGATTTCCAAAGACGATGCTAGAGGCTGTAAAAATATTGATTAAATTGAAGCGCAATGAAAGATCAGATCGGGACTTCGAAATTACAGTTGCACGTGCATTTGAGTGTGACATTGACATTCAAATCTCTCCTTTGAGATTGGTCAAACTAAGCCATCCGGCTCGTATAAAATGTACAAGGTTTTAAGTAAATTTACCGTTGAATACCTACTCAACTAACAATTTAATTGGAGATGCTTTGAGCGTCTGACTAACCGGGCATCCCTCCTTTGCGCCTTCGGCAGCTAGAACAAAGCCAGCGTGCTCGAACCCTGGAACATCCCCAATTACATGAAGCCGTATCTCAATAATGCCAACTCCTGGCTGCCGTTAGCTGTTTATTTCGCATCTCACAATCTGCTATGGCCACTTTGGTGTTCAGGATTCCATATTTGGACTTTGGGTAGCCAGGGATGCAAGCATCTCTGGAGCCGCTATCTACGCACCCGAGAACCGCTTGG
>JAYTTL010000270.1:0-4785 GCA_043745325.1 Actinomycetes bacterium | reverse complement strand
TGTCTTTTGCAGTAGTTCCGGCTAATGAATAAGCCGAATCGGCGAGATTGGCATGAATAGACATGCGATCTTCCTCGGAGTAAATAGCGACGCTCTCTAGACCATGATCCTTACACGCGCGAATAATACGGACCGCAATTTCGCCTCTGTTGGCTATCAGTACGCGCCTCATCGCATCACCTTAACCTCTGGCCAAGAATATCCAAGCTGTGCAAAAGCCTTACGGATAAAAGGCATCGAAATTCCGACCACGTTAGTGTAATCGCCTTCAATCAATGGAATAAATGGTGAGCTAAAGCCATCTAAAGTAAATCCACCAGCAACATGGAGAGGTTCTCCAGTTGCAACATAATCATGAATCTCATCATCACTCATTGAATCGAAAGAGACTTTAGTGGTGACGATACTAGAAATTTCCCGATCTTTGGCGGTATCAATTAAGCAGTGACCTGTGTGCAGTAGCCCGGAGTTGCCTTGGACACGTTTAGCTCGTTCAAAAGCGATTTGTGGTGTACCAGGTTTACCTAATGAAACACCATCAAATTCAAATGTAGAATCACAACCGATAATGATGGCAGGAAAATTGATTTGTTTACGGATTGTGTGAGCTTTAGTTATAGCGAGAGCAATAACCAGATCTTTCGGTGACATCGCATTAAAGAATTCGCTCTCTTCATCTACGTGACTGATCATAATAGTTGGCATTAACCCGGCCGATTCCAATAAGCGTCGCCTTGAGGCCGACGCAGAAGCCAGGATAATCAATGTCATACCTGATTAATTCTTTCTTGAATTCAATTGAAAGCTGTTTACAAAAGGCTTTCGTAGCTGAGGTGACCCGAAAGTGCTTCGCTGAATTATCGGGACTAACTCTTCCCGCTTATGAAGCGAAATCGCATATTCAATCGCAAGGTGTTCATCTGGAGTTGGATTACCTTTGATGATTGAAAACTCCATTACAAAGGGATATTTCCATGTTTGCGGGCAGGCAAAATATCACGTTTAGTTTTAAGAGTTCTAAATGCCTTTGTAATATATGCGCGCGATTGATTTGGCTCGATGACAGTGTCAATTGTTCCGCGCTCTGCGGCAAGATATGGATTAGCAAGGGATTCGTTGTATTCATTGACGAGTTCAGCCCGCTTTGCTGCTGAATCTTTGGCTTCGGCTAACTCCTTGCGGTACAAAATATTTACCGCTCCCTGTCCACCCATTACCGCGATTTCAGCACTAGGCCAAGCAAAGTTAATGTCACTACCTAAATACTTTGATCCCATCACAATAAATGCCCCACCATACGCTTTTCGCGTGATGAGGGTGACAAGAGGAACAGATGCTTCGGCGTAGGCATATAGAAGTTTTGCTCCTCGCCGGATTATTCCATCCCACTCTTGTTCAGTACCGGGCAAAAATCCAGGAACATCAACTAAGGTCAGGATTGGAATATTGAAGGCGTCGCAAAAACGCAAGAAACGCGCCGCTTTTTCACTTGAATTAATATCCAAAGTTCCAGCCAGTTTTGAAGGTTGGTTTGCGATGATTCCAATTGATTCGCCTTCGATGCGAGCGAAACCGACAATTATATTTGGTGCATACAGCGCATGTACTTCAAGAAACTCACTCTCATCCACTAGCGCGTGTATGAGTACTTTCATGTCATAGGGCTGGTTCGGACTATCTGGAATCAAAGTATCTAAAGCGAGGTCCGATGCTTTCTTTTCCAAAGTTTGAGTTGGTGGTAAATGTGGAGCGCTATCCATGTTATTAGATGGTAAGTAGGAAAGTAGCGCCTTTACATAATCAATTGCATCGGCCTCATTTTCGGCTAAATAATGGGAGTTACCAGTTCGCGTATTGTGAGTTCTGGCTCCGCCGAGCTCTTCCATATCCACTTCTTCTCCAGTTACGGTTTTAATAACATCTGGACCCGTAATAAACATATGTGAGGTTTTGTTAACCATGACAGTGAAATCCGTCAGAGCCGGTGAATAAGCCGATCCTCCAGCGCACGGTCCTAAAATCAATGAGATTTGAGGGATAACTCCAGAGGAGCGAGTATTGAGCCGAAATATTTTTCCGTAGCCCGATAAAGATGCGACACCTTCTTGAATGCGTGCACCACCAGAGTCGTTGATTCCGATTAATGGAATTCCGCTCTTGAGGGCAAAGGCGGCAATCTTTACAATCTTTTCAGCATGAACCTCACCTAATGAGCCACCCATAATCGTAAAATCCTGTGAGTACAACGCTATCGGTCGGCCATCGACGGTTGCAGTACCTATGACCACCCCATCTCCATAGGGACGATTTTTCTCCATTCCAAACTGGGTCGAACGATGACGTGCAAACTCATCAATTTCGGTGAATGAATCCTCATCAACGAGCATCTCAATACGCTCACGGGCTGTGTTCTTACCTTTTGCATGTTGCTTTTCTACGGCGCGTGCCGAACCGGCATGAACTGCCTCTTCGACTCGTGCGCGTAAATCTTCAATTTTTCCGGCAGTAGTATGCAGATCACGGCTCATGCCCCTACGGTACTAGGCGTGGACAAGGAAATGCTAAGTGAGCCGCTTGATATTTCGATTATCAACGCCAAAGTGCGGGACTACTGGCGAGTAAAGATGGTTGAACTCACCACATCAACGCAGAGCGATCTTGTGAGGTTAGTGCGCAACTCCAAAGCACATGCTGGCGATGTCTTGACTGCCGATTATCAAAGCAGTGGTCGCGGACGTCTATCTCGAAGTTTTGAAGCTCCAGCCGGAACTGCTCTGCTATTTTCTTTCTATATTACGCCGGTTCGTTCTCGACAAGACTGGGGATGGATTTCGCTCATCGCTGGTGCAAGTGTGGCGCAAGTTTTATCACATCTAAGTGCAGAAGTGAAATGGCCAAATGATATTTTGATTAAAGATAAGAAAATATCAGGAATAATCGCAGAAGCCATCGACGAAGGAATTGTCATTGGAATTGGAATTAATGTGGGGATGAAAGAGTCAGAGCTACCAGTATCTAGTGCAACTTCTTTGCTTATCCAAGGAGCCATCGAAAAGGAACGTAACCAGATTCTGATTGAGTTCTTAAATACTTTTTACATTAATTTCACGAATTGGGATCGAGGAGGTGATGAAATGAGAGCCATCTACCAAGGACTTAGCGCAACAATCGGACGGCCCGTTCGCATCGAGTATCCAAATGGCCACTTTGAAGTTGGAACTGCGGTAGCGATCTCCAACGCCGGCGAATTGGTATTAGATACTGGAACGCACGTTCAAGCCGGCGATATAACTCATCTACGATAATCCAGTGAGCGATTCTTTTCCTACCTTAGGCATCATTGGCGCAGGTCAGCTTGCCAGAATGAGTGTCGCACCTGCGGCAGCCTTAGGGATAAAACTCATTCTGCTCGCGCAAAGTGCACAGGATAGTGGCGCTCAAATTGCCAACCACATAGTGGGTGATTTTTCAGATTTGGCGACCGTAATTGATTTTGCAAAAATGTGTGATGTAATAACGTTCGAGCATGAACTAATCCCACTGAGCATTATTAAATCACTTGAGGCCGAGGGTTTCGTTGTCAGACCGAGTTCAAAGGCCTTCATTTTTTCCCAGGATAAAGCCCAAATGCGTCAGAGACTTAGCCACTTTCTGGCACCGAGATCAAGAGTTATTACAACTGCGCAGGGCGTAGATGAGTATCCCTTGATTGCTAAATCCATCTCGGGGGGTTATGACGGTCGTGGGGTCTGGAAAATAGAGTCAAGACAAGAGTTAACGCAAATAATTGCCGAAGTGGGGAAGGTTCTCATTGAAGAGCTCATTGATTTCGACTATGAAATCGCGGTAATGGTTGCACGCTCTCCACATGGTCAGGCCGCTACTTGGGCGCCGACTCAGACGGTGCAGGTAAATGGAATCTGCACCATGACAATTACACCCGCGCCAGAATTAAGCCAAGAGTTGAGCATGAACGCGCAGAAATTAGCGCTGGATATTGCCCATGAAATCGGGGTGGTGGGTGTCATGGCAGTTGAAATGTTTGTCAAAGGTGACGAACTCTTTATTAATGAACTTGCAATGCGCCCACACAATTCTGGGCATTGGACTATTGAAGGTTCAGTAACGAGCCAATTTGAGCAGCACCTGCGTGCGGTCTTGGATTTACCATTAGGCAATCCATCAATGCTCGCCCCGGCAGCGGTAATGGGAAATATTTTGGGTGGCAACAAGGTCGATATGTATCGTCCATATCTGCACCTTATGGCGCGCGATCCGGATTTAAAGTTTCATCTTTATAAGAAGGAAGTACGTCTTGACCGAAAGATTGGCCACGTTAATCTTCTAGGTAATGACGTCCTAGAATTAACCCACAGAGTTCAACACGCCCTTGACTATATGAGTGGAGAAATCGATGAGTGATATCGCGATCATTATGGGTTCAGACTCTGATTGGCCCGTTATGGAAGCCGCCGCCCAAGTCTTAGATGAGTTAGGGATTTCCTACGATGCCGATGTCGTATCAGCACATCGAATGCCGCTTGAAATGATTGAGTTTGCTCAAAACGCAAAGACTAAAGGTTACAAAGTAATTATTGCAGGCGCTGGTGGGGCCGCACACTTACCCGGAATGGTTGCATCGCTGACGACTCTGCCAGTGATTGGAGTTCCTATTGCCTTAGCAAACTTAGACGGTATGGATTCTTTACTCTCAATTGTCCAAATGCCGGCAGGAGTTCCTGTGGCAACTGTCGGAATAGGTAACGCGAAAAATGCAGCATTACT
>JAYTTL010000269.1:0-1303 GCA_043745325.1 Actinomycetes bacterium | reverse complement strand
GGGTCCGCGCATAAATAAGTGTAACAACTTGCATTTACTTCGGTTACTCTGTAGTGAGTGAACCAAGACAAAAAAACGATTCAAAATAAGTACAAAATACTCGCGCCACATTTAAATGAGCGATCTCGTCGGCTGTTTGCCGCACTTGAAGCCCATACACTTGGGTACGGAGGAATTTCGCTCGTTTCCAATGCGACGAAAATATCTCGACGTGCAATCCACGCAGGAATGCGAGAGATTGCTGATGACAAGAAAGTTTCAGCTGAGCGCATTCGAGTTGTCGGAGGTGGTAGAAAAACCGCTGAATTTAATGATCCCGGACTGTCAAAGGCTCTGGAAGGTTTGGTTGACCCATTGAGTCGCGGCGACCCGACCTCTGCATTACGATGGACTTGCAAGAGCACGCAAATTTTATCAAAGACTCTAAAAAAAATGGGCCATCGTGCCGCGAGCCCCCGTCTGATCTCCAAGTTATTGCATGCCATGAAATATAGCTTGCAGGGTAATCAAAAAACACAAGAAGGCAAACAGCACCCTGACAGGAATGCTCAGTTCGAATTCATAAATGCGCAAGCAACAAAAAACATGCGCAAAGGAAATCCCGTGATATCCGTTGACACAAAGAAGAAAGAATTGGTTGGGAATTATAAAAATAAAGGCACTCAATGGCGAAGAAAAGGTGAGGCCCATCAAGTGAATAGTCACGATTTTCCAGATCCGGAAGTGCCGAGAGCTCATCCATACGGCATTTACGATCTTGCGAAAAATACAGGGTGGGTAAATGTCGGAATCAGTCATGACACAGGAAGTTTTGCAGTTGCTTCGATCCGCAGATGGTGGGTGTCTTGCGGACAGAAAATGTATCCAAAAGCCAAATGTCTTATGATTACCGCAGATGCCGGCGGCAGCAACGGTTCAAGGCTTCGGTTGTGGAAGTGGGAATTACAGCGTCTTGCCGACGCCACAGGAATTCCAATTGCTGTTTCTCATTTCCCGCCAGGCACAAGCAAGTGGAACAAGATTGAACATCGGCTTTTCGCGTTTATAAGCAAAAATTGGCAGGGAGAACCCTTGATCAATTACGAAACCATAGTGCGCTTAATCGCGGCAACCAAAACGTCAACAGGACTCAGCGTTGCTTGCAAGCTGGACAAACGCAGTTATCGCACGGGTAAAAAAATTACAGACAAACAAATGAAAACATTAAAAATTAAAAGAAACTCCTTTCATGGAGATTGGAATTACACCTTATCGCCAAGAAAATAAATTTTTAAGTTGTTACACTTATTTATGCGCGGATCCT
>JAYTTL010000268.1:0-1305 GCA_043745325.1 Actinomycetes bacterium | reverse complement strand
CAAATACGCTGTTTGAGCCGGTTTGGAACCGGAACTATATTTCAAATATTCAGATAACTATGTCAGAGGATTTCGGCATTGATGGTCGAGGCAAGTTTTACGATGAAGTCGGTGCACTGCGTGATGTTGTGCAAAATCACTTATTGCAAGTTCTCACCATGTTAACAATGGAACCCCCCATCGATATGAGTTCAAGTGCACTACAAGATGAAAAAGTAAAAGTCTTATCTGCCGTGCGCAAGGTACTGCCCAGTGATGTTGTTCGCGGCCAATATGTAGGTTATTTGCAAGAAGAAGGAGTAAGCGCACACTCACCGATTGAGACTTTTGTTGCCATGCGTTTATTTATTGATAATTGGCGCTGGGCAGGTGTCCCAATTTATCTGCGCACTGGTAAAAAATTGGCAGAGACAACTATGGAGGCAGTCATTGAATTTAATCAGCCACCGCGTCAATTATTTGCAACCCAAGGTCAACCTGCACCTGAACCTAATATTGTTAGGTTCAGGTTGGGTCGCCAAGATGGAGTAGATCTCTCCCTTCAAGCTAAAGCACCGGGCTCGCAACTGATCACAAATACCGTCGACTTAACCGTAGAGTTTGCCGCTGCCCTTGGTGCGCGAAAAGAGGCTTATGAACGTCTCCTCGATGCCGCCATTCTGGGCGATCATTTTCGATTTACAAGAATTGATGCTGTCTTAAAGTCATGGGAGATTTTGGAGAATATTGTGCTCGCTCCTTCGACACTGCATCCATATTTTGGCGCGACCTGGGGTCCGCAAGAGGCGATGGAGTTAGTTCCAGGCGGATGGATGGATGTTGGAACCGAGGCGGAGAAAAGCAGTTAATCTCTTGCCTGCCCACTTCGGTGTTTGTAGCGGCCCAGAAAATCTGCCTTCATATCGATGAAATTTCCATCGAGTAGCGCTTGGCGCATCTGATCAACCAGACGAACGATGAAACGCTCGTTATGGATCGTTGCAAGAGTTGCTGCAATGATTTCTTTACTACGAAATACATGGTGCATATATGCCCGCGTGTAGTGCGTGCACGTGTAACAGTCACATTCATCGTCAATGGCGGTGAAATCGCGCTTAAAACGGCTGTTAGATAGGTTAAAACGCCCCTCCATCGTGTAAACGGCGCTTGTACGTGCGATTCGTGATGCTAAAACGCAGTCAAAGGTGTCGATTCCATGTTCAACTCCAACAAATAAATCCTCTGGCGCACCGATACCTAATAAATGTTTAGGTTTATCTTCAGGAAGTACTTCATTAACCCAAGTGATGATTGTGCCTAGGGCCT
>JAYTTL010000267.1:0-1310 GCA_043745325.1 Actinomycetes bacterium | reverse complement strand
GCATCTCAATTATTGGCCGACTACTTAGCTGCAGCAAAGCCCAACATGATGTCTTTCTTGATATCTTCAATGTTTTCAAGGCCAATGCTCACACGCACCATTCCTGGCGTTATTCCCGCTTTAATCTGTTCATCAGGGCTTAACTGTGCGTGAGTCGTTGATGCTGGGTGAATGACGAGGGATCTAACATCACCGATATTTGCAACATGGCTAAAGAGTTTTAGACCTTCAACAAATCTGCGTCCAGCCGCAGCGCCACCTTTGAGTTCAAAGGTAAACACAGCGCCGGCACCTTTTGGTGCGTATTTTTTTGCAACTGCATTCCATGGCGAGCTTGGCAGGCCTGCATAACTCACATGCTCAACGGCGGGTTGCTTCTCGAGCCATTGGGCCAACGCTTGAGCATTCTGCAAATGTCGATCCATGCGCAAATTCAACGTTTCTAATCCATGGGCTAAAAGCCAAGCATTAAAAGGAGAAACCGAGGCTCCGATATCGCGTAATAACTGCAAGCGCGCTTTGAAAATAAAGGCTAGGTTTGCACCGAAATTTCCGTTGACTCCAAGGGCTTGTGCATAAATTAAATTGTTATAACTTGCATCGGGCAGATTGAAGCCGGGGAACTTTTCAGGCTCCTTTGCAAAATCAAAGTTGCCTGAATCCACAATTGCACCGACCATCGCATTTCCATGGCCAGATAAGAACTTCGTTGCAGAGTGAGTGACAATGTCGGCGCCGTATTCAAATGGTTTAGTTATGTATGGAGTCGCTATGGTGTTATCGACTATCCAAGGAACTCCAGCTTCGTGGGCGACCTTGCTAATTGCTTCAATATCTAAGACGGCGCCAATAGGATTTGAAATGCCTTCACCAAAAAAAGCCTTTGTGTTTGGACGAACTGCTTGTCGCCAAGCATCCATATTGCCGGTGTCATTGACAAATGTGACCTCTATGCCGAACTTCGGCAGGGTGTAATTAAAGAGATTGAATGTTCCACCATATACATTAGAGCTAGAAACCACATGATCGCCGGCTTCAGCGACATTCATAATCGCTAACGCTGTTGCTGCCATGCCTGAAGAGACAAGAAGAGATGCAACTCCGCCTTCGAGCGCGGCTATGCGTTGTTCAACGGCATCTTGAGTTGGATTGTTAATGCGCGTGTAAACATTTCCTGCCTCGGCAATTCCAAATAGATTGGCAGCATGTTGTGTATCGCGGAACTGATATGCAGTGGTCTGATAAATCGGCAGAGAACGCGAACCAGTCGTTGGATCCGGAGTTTGACCAGCATGAATTTGAAGTGTTTC
>JAYTTL010000266.1:0-1312 GCA_043745325.1 Actinomycetes bacterium | reverse complement strand
ACTATCAAATCGTAACTCTTGCAAACGTTTCTTTGCCAACCTTGCGCCGACGACTTCGTGGTGATGAAATGAGACTCCACCACCTTCAATATAAATTCTAGTCTTTGGTTTTCCAATGTCGTGTAATAGTGCAGCAAGACGAATGACTAAATTAGGTCCGTCAAGTCGATCTTCCTGCGCAATCGCCTGTTCAAGAACGGTAATCGAATGTTCAAAAACGTCTTTGTGATGATGATGCTCATCAATTTCTAATCGAAGTTTAGGAATTTCAGGAATAACAATTTCAGCTAATCCTGCATTGACTAAAATAGTTATCCCAATGCGTGGATTTGGTGACATAAGAATTTTTATAAATTCATCGCGCACGCGTTCGGCCGAAACAATGGAAATACGTGGAGATAATTTCTTAATCGATGTCATCACGTTTGGACTAATTTCAAAATCTAACTGGCTGGCAAACCGGGCGGCGCGCATCATGCGAAGTGGGTCGTCCGTGAATGAATCATCTGGATTTAATGGGGTCTG
Source organism: Actinomycetes bacterium (assembly GCA_043745325.1). Lineage (GTDB taxonomy): Bacteria > Actinomycetota > Actinomycetes > Nanopelagicales > Nanopelagicaceae > Planktophila. The sequence goes on along the minus strand of JAYTTL010000266.1, from coordinate 787 downwards.
AAGTACTTTCTGAGTTAAATCTTGTAATCCATGGAAAGGGTCTATGAATTCGAGCTCGACACCAGTTAGTTCAAGCGCCATCGAATTCACAGTGAAATCACGACGAGACAAATCCCCAAGGATATCTTTTCCATACACAACATCTGGTTTTCGTGAGTCCGGATCATAATGTTCGCTTCGATATGTGGTTACTTCAACCGTTGTATCTCCACGCCTACCAGCTACTGTACCAAATGCAATTCCGGTGTCCCAAACATTTTCAGCCCATACTTGTAAAATTTTTTTTGATTGTTGCGGCAATGCATTTGTTGTGAAATCCAAATCATTTCCAAGCCTGCCTAAAATCGCATCGCGCACAGAACCGCCGACCAAGGCCAAAGTAAATCCCTTTGATTTGAATTCCTGAGCCAGTGAACTGGCAAGTGGTGCACGCGCAATAAGTGAGCGGATTGCTAACTCGCCGGCAGCCCCTAATGCGCTATTCACAATAAGTAAGGTTAGAGCAGTACTCTTGCTCTATGTTCCCGGCACCTGGTGCGGGCAGCGACGGCATTAATAAGAAGCGGAAGCGCAAGCGTCCCGCTAACCGCGGCCCCCAAACACAAACTCAACTCAATGCCAATAATTCGAAAAGGCCAGCTGAAAAACGCATGCACACAAAACGCGTTGATGAAGTAAGCGCCGGTGGTTTAGTCATCGATTTAACGGGGTCAAAAGGCCTTCTGATTGGCCGCATAGATCATAAAGACTCTAGCGGTACACGTCTGTTGTGGTCCTTACCAAAGGG
>JAYTTL010000265.1:0-1318 GCA_043745325.1 Actinomycetes bacterium | reverse complement strand
CGACAGCGATTCGCTTCGAAGGTTCGAGTTGTAAGTCATGGATTGCATCCAACCGGAATTTGCATTAGCGGAGATTAGCGTTGATTAGTGTTCTTTTTGCCGCCGTCTCCTCGCCGATAAGATCAGAACACTAATCTACACTGATCCACGCTAATCGAGTCACAGACGATTGGTGACAGCGAGTCACTTTAAGCGTCGAGAGGCGAGTCGTGGTTTGCATTATCATGCATCCACGCGAAACTTGCCCATGATTGCAGGCGGTCGCTCGCACTCTTACAATGCTGTCTGACAGGATTCGAGATCCTGACATTGGAAACGCTGACTCGAAAACAAGCGGAACCAAGTGGTGCACACGAAGCAGCCCATCGCCCGTTTTTAATTTGTGTGATCCGTGTACTGGGCTGCTCGGTGACCACAGGTCGTTCGTCGAAGTCACTACCTATTCAGCCTCAAGTAACGGGAGTCGTTGTGATGACAAAAGTCTTCGGAATTTTTTTCGCGTTTTGTACCTGTGGTATGGCTTTAGCGCAATCCGATACGACGTTGGTTCCGAACCAACCTATCAGCGTGAGTTTTGAAGATTTAGCAGTCGTAAAGATTGTTGATGTCGATTCCAAGCCCAATGTAGCGGTCGCAAAATTCAGTCAAAAAGCAACCGTTACGTCAATGACGGTAAGAGAAGTGACCTACCTTCAAGAGAAACGCAAAAAGACTGTAACCATTGATGGAAAGCAGGTTGAGCAGGAGTATACAGTTCAAGTCCCAGTCTATACTGACAAACCCAAAACCGTCAATAATTTCACGCCAGATCGACAGGAGCGGTTTTGTCCAGTAAGTGGCGTTCAGGTGTTTGACCTGAAGGGAAAGTTGATTGAGCCTGCGGTTTGGGGGAAACTACTGGACAAGCCAAGGCACGTACTATTGCTTAAGGATCCGGTTGGCGAAAAGAACCCAATTGACCCTTTTTACATGTCTGTTATTCGCGAGGACACACTTTTAGTATTTCTCCCGAGACAGGACGCGGATTCGAAAACAAAATAGCAAGGATGCGACGAACAAAGTGGTGCACCGAAGTCGCCGCCGGTGCCGTCCTGACTTTTTGAAACGTGGTCCCCGGCGACATCGGTGACCACGGTCGTTCCGCTTGTCAGTGCCGGTTCCGGATCCAAGACGCTTCCGCAACCCGTGCTTGGTCGATAGCGACGCAGACGGTTGATTGGCGACAGCGATTCGCTTCGAAGGTTCGAGTTGTAAGTCATGGATTGCATCCAACCGGAATTTGCATTAGCGGAGATTAGCGTTGATTAGTGTTCTTTTT
>JAYTTL010000264.1:0-1323 GCA_043745325.1 Actinomycetes bacterium | reverse complement strand
AAGTTTTCAGCGATGACTAAAATTGAGTTTTCTATTGGAAACATTTGAATATCAATTAATACATCATGTGCACTTTCAAGCAGAGCAGAATTAGTGAGATTAATTGTACGAAATACCTCAACTCGGCTAAGTTGTGAACTTATCAGTGGTGAAGAAATTATTTTTAGGAGTGCTGCTGTTTCTGCTTCAGGCTTTATCAATTTGATAATTGCCGAGCTATCGATATACCAATTCAAAAACGTACTTCTCGACGCTCTTCGATAAGAATTTCGGATAGCTGCTTACTTTTCGAAATTTTACCTTTTGGCATTGAGAACACTCGATCAGGATTTCTCGCTGGGATAATTCGGCGAGATTCGAGATACTCTTCATATAAAGATCTATTTATGGGTACTAGTTGGGCAACAGGTACGCCATGTTCGGTAATTTCGATAACGAACCCTTCTTTTACTTGATCAAGGAGTTGTGAAGCCGATTGGCGAAGTTCGCGAACACCAACCGAGGTGCTCTTGATCTTTAACTTTGTTGAAGCACTTGATTTCTTAACTGCTTTTTTAGCAGGTTTCTTTTCCGAAACTTCTTTTGCTTTCTTAGGTTTGTGAGCTGCCATAGTCATAAGGCAATAGTAGCACAAGTATATTATTGTGCTACATCTATTTCTTCCTATCAACCTTTCAAACGTGGCGTTTTTAACCCCTTTCAGCCCAGCGAATCTGCCCGATAGACTCACGCCATGGCTCGAGCGCTCCCAAACCCTGCTGCTCCGGCGCAGGATGAGACCCGCGGCGTATTAGCGATTCGACCCTTTCGAAAACTATGGAACTCGATGGTTTTTTCATCTCTTGGTGATTGGCTAGGACTTCTCGCAACAACTGCGCTAGCCCAACAACTCTCTGGCGGTAGTTATTCAACGGCTAACTTTGCAATCGCTGGAGTCTTTATCGCACGGTTGTTGCCCGCAGTTTTCCTAGGACCAATTGCTGGCGTGATTGCCGATCGCTTTGATCGGCGAAAATTAATGGTGGTGTGTGACGTTCTGCGCGCTGGATTTTATATTTCAATCCCGATTGCTCATAATTATTTCTGGTTATATACCGCAACTATTTTAGTTGAATGTATAACACTTTTCTGGTCACCAGCTAAAGAGGCATCTATCCCAAACCTCGTACCGCGAGAAAAATTAGAGTCTGCTAATCAAGTATCTTTGTTAGCTGCATATGGCACTGCGCCAATTGCTGCCGCGTTGTTTACGATTCTTTCACTTTTCACTTCAGCTTTTTTTGCAATTATTCCAGGTTTTACGGCATCGGCCGTTGATGTCGC
>JAYTTL010000263.1:0-1323 GCA_043745325.1 Actinomycetes bacterium | reverse complement strand
GCTCGTATTCTTGACGCCTACCGTCAAACCACGTCCTGTCAAAAATCAATTCGTATGTTTTCCAACCGACCATTCCCGTTCCGACTGGGATGGTTTTTAGTCTTGGAAACAGATCAAAAGGCCCTCGTAGCATGAAAGCGTTCAAAGAATTTTTGACTGAAGTTCTGGAAAAATCGATTATCAACCGCACCAAAATGCAGGTTGATATTCACGACGAATCTTAGAGCACTCGAATTGGACGAATGAAAATTGCAATTATTGGGGATGGGGCCATAGGTTGGTCCATCTATGCCGAACTTAAACTCATAGACCCACATCTAAAGATCAAAATATTCGGCAATAACGAACCATCAGCCTCGCGCGCGGCGGGCGCTATGCTCAATGTGTTTTCTGAAATAGACGAAAACACCTTTGTATATCCCGTTTGCCGAGAAAAATTTGACCTAAGTGCACAAGCCACAAAACTATGGCCGGAATGGGCGGTTCGTCATGACTTGCCGGTTGAATTTGGACGGACAAAGATCGTCGCATTTAACGAGTATGACGCCCGCAACATTGTTCGTATTGTGGAAGGGTTAAAGCGCCAGGATCAACCTCATCTTTTTGATCCGATTGATCATTCGGTAACAATCGACGAAGGCTGGATAAATCCCGTATCGTTACTAGCAGCGCTATCCCGCGATACACCCGCTTTGCCGTTCTCCGACTACAAGTCCGAGAATTTCGATCAGGTCATATATTGCGCAGGAGCATATACCTCCAACCTACTGAAATTCCACGTCAAGACCTATTTCAATCATGGGGCGGGCGGCGTGTTCACAACGGAACACGGCTTGACAGAGGTCGTTCGAACCCCTAACCGATTTGGATCATGTGGTATTAATTTGGTACCGCGCGGGACATCCGAATTGTATATTGGGGCTTCGTCCTACGTTTCGAATTCCGCTCATTATACAGACACCGAAATTTATCGTTCGTTTCGACACATCTTTACCCAGGCTAATGCTCTTGTGGCCCTTCCGCTATCGGAAGAATATCGTATCGTCTTTGGGCCTCGTCCTATGACCGAAGACATGCTGCCGCTTCTAGGCGCGTATGATGAAAAGACCATCGTGTATTGCGGGACTAATAGAAACGGCCTGGCGCTGTCGCCGTTGATTGCACGGGATGCCGTAAGCAGAATCCTTGGTGGGAAGCCGATGATCGGTGATACATTCAGCCCGCTACGAAAACCTACGTATTGGATTGATAAGGCTGCTGCAATCAGACAAACGATAGAAGGGTTACAAAACAATGCAGTTTTACACAACGAACCAGAATTTG
>JAYTTL010000262.1:0-1327 GCA_043745325.1 Actinomycetes bacterium | reverse complement strand
ATTTAAGTGTTGCAAACCTACTGTCTATGCGCCATTGGTCTAGGGTCTCAATGTAGTACTTCCCTACGTTGTTAATTTCACGTCTGACTACAAACCATACTTCGTCATAGCTGCCATCAGCACTAGGCAAAACTGCCACGGACTCTACTCTTACATTGTCTCCCGCTATAGTATGTGTCGCCCAACCTACTACTTTCTCTTCAGGGAAATAAGTAAATGACGTAAGCTCGCCGCCTGCTGATACCACCCATACGGTCCTATACGGGCTACGTGCAAAAGCCATCTGCTTGACGGGGTTCACAAGTACATCGTCTATAAGTCTAGTCACATCATTCGTAGTGTAATCATTAAAAGCCTCGTCAAATAAAAGCTCGATAATTTTTAAGCCTGACCTATCCACGAAAAGTAAATTGTTATTCGCCTGCAAGGGTTTCACGCTAGAAGAGCCTATCGCCGTCTTTCTTCTAGCACGAGCCGTAGTAGAAGTCAGAGGGTCGTCTGTGTTGCCGGAGCTTATAGGAAATATACCTGTATCAGTGCCGACAAATAGATTGTTTCCTGAATATATCCATTTTATATAATTTACTTCGTTCGAGGCGAGCGTAAGATTTAATGCTGCCTCATCTGTAACAATGTATTTAGGCGTATCGTCTGCGGAATCTGGGTTAGGTAGTGAGGGGCTAAATGTGTCGTAATCATCTGAAACACTGCCCCAGACAGTCTGCGGTTGTGTATTATTGCCGGCGAAAAATAGTCTTCCTTCGTGGAAAGTTACATTTCCCGGGTATCCTCTAAAATTAGACCATGCTCCTAGAGTCCAGTTCTTAGATACTGTGGTTCCGTTAAAAGGATATTCAGTGTCTACTGTTACATTAGCTGTTCCTGCTCCTAAACTGGTTATTTTGGCGGTACCCCATACACCTTGATGTCGGACACGTATCAGTCTGCCTATGTCGTTACTGGTGAACACCGTATCTGATGGAAGTATAGCCGTGTCTCCTATTAGAGCATTAGGCTTCATCGTAGTAACCGTTGTGTTTTGAGATAGGAAAGGTCCGTCCTTATTTATAAAACTTGAGAAAACCCAGTTGGTGTCTGAAACGCGAGCCAATTGCTTTATAACGTAGCTCTTATGCGCCATGTACATATAATCATTTGACTGAGCGTAGTCTAATTCTTCATGCGCTAAAGACGCATATGTAGTGGTTACTTCATACGGGCTGCCTGATGACAGTACCACAGCATTTGGGCTTCCTACCTTATGAAATCGAATATATCCCGCGCCTACTTCAAGCATAAACTGCTCTGTTGTAGATGCCTTAAACGG
>JAYTTL010000261.1:0-4886 GCA_043745325.1 Actinomycetes bacterium | reverse complement strand
GTCGTACCAATGGGATTAGTTAGTGGTAAACGTGATTTAGTCGAAAGATATGAAGTTAAACTCTGATTGAGTGCAGACTCTGCATTTTCTTCTTTTATTTTTTTAGCGGCATCTAGTAGTTCTCGTGTAAGCGTAGGGCCAATATCCGAGGCTAAGAGTTCAATCTCTAATTCGCGCCAATCCGAGAGTGAAAAAGAGTTTTCACCTCTCATTTTCGCAATAAAGCGGTTAAAAAGCGCCATGAATTAACTTTTAACTAGCGTCAGATTCACGCAAGCGTTGAGAAATAACTTCTGTGACTCCGTCTCCACGCATAGTTACGCCGTACAGTGCATCGGCAATCTCCATGGTGCGTTTTTGGTGAGTAATGATGATCAATTGAGAGCTTGCTCGAAGCTCCTCCAATACACCCAACAATCGCCCTAGGTTGACATCATCGAGGGCCGCTTCCACTTCATCGAGTACATAGAAGGGACTTGGGCGGGCTTTAAAGATAGCAATAAGCATGGCAACGGCGGTCAAAGATTTCTCTCCACCAGAGAGTAGGGAGAGACGCTTGATTCGCTTTCCGGGTGGGCGAGCTTCCACGTCAACTCCGCTTGTCATAGGGTTTTCGGGATCAATTAAAATTAAACGTCCATCACCTCCTGGGAAGAGGCGGGCAAAGATATCTTCAAAATGACGCGCCGTATCTTCAAAGGCCTCCATAAATATCGTCTGAACACGATCATCTACCTCTTTGATAATTTCAAGGAGATCTTTCTTCGTATTCTTCAAATCCTCCAACTGGTCGGCCAAGAATTTTAAGCGATCTTCAAGTGATGAGAACTCTTCGAGCGCCAGTGGGTTTATCTTTCCGAGAAGGTTGAGCGATCGCTCTGCCGAGGTAAGTCGCTTCTCTTGCTGATCTCGTCGATATGGAATTAACTCCGTCGTAACGATTTCACCCGCTTCATTTTCAAAAAAAGTAGGAACATCATTTTCTGGGCCGTACTCATCCACCAAAGTTTGAGTATCAATTGAAAACTCTTCGGAAGTTTTATTTTCAAGAGATTGAATTCGCATTTTCTGCTCGGCGCGTGCGATTTCATCTCGATGAACACTTGTTGTTAAAGTTTCAAGTTCGCTCACTAGTTCGCGCCCACGCGACCTCACTGTAAGAGTTTCACCTTCACGACTAACGCGAGAGCCTTCTAATCTTGCGCGCTCAATTGCAGCCTTTGAAATCGAGCGTTCAATATGAATAAGAACTTCATAGGCGGCTTCGGCTATGGTTTGAGAAATTAGTGCCGCTAGTGCACGTGCGCTGCGCCGAATAACTGCGCGCTCGGATGCTTCGCGTTCGCCTCGAGCCGTATTTTCCAGAGCTAACGCTCGAGCCGAAATTGACGTAACTCGTTCCTCTGATGTGCGGACTGCTAGTCGCGCTTCAACCTCTGCTGTACGGGCCACTGAGACCGCATTTCGCAGGTTTTCGGCAAACGTATGATCAGGCTGGGAAATCGCTCCCTGCTGGTGCAGTTGGTTTTGGGCGATAATTAACTCACCTTCATCACCAGCCTTTGCCGAACTTGCCTCATTTATATGTGCATCTAACCGCTCAACTTCGGCCATTGCTGATTTCATATTTTGGCTAGAAACGGCTAACTGTTCGGTCAAAGCACCGATGTGGGCGTCGGACTCATTAAGTTTTGAGAGTGAAAGCTCATAACTACTTTGATACTTAGATACCTCGCTTGTTTGTGTAGAAATTTCAAACTTTAATCGATCACATATATGCGAAATTTCCGATTGCGATATTTCTAACTCTGCGATGAAAGCGTTAATCTCAATGAGAGAAGAAGAAGATGTCGAACCCCCGCGGGCGCGACTACGCGAGATAACATCACCATTACGAGTAACCACGGTCAGATGAGGATGCGAGTCAAGAATAGCCTTGGCATCACGGGCCGAATCGACTACAACAATATCGGCCAATAATGATGCCACAAGTGGGCCAATGACATCGGAGCGCACGTGCACATTCAGTGGCGTGAGAGATGTTGAAATCGACTGATAAGGTTTCGTTGCGCCTTCGAAGACGAGAACCTCGGCCTGCCCCAAGTTTTCATCGCGTAAAACCGTCAGAGCAGTAACGGCCGAGGTCAAATCGTTGACCACGAGTGCATCGGCTAATGTGCCAAATGCGGCCGCGGCCGCTGGCTCCCATCCCGAATCAATCTCTATGAGGCTGGCAATTGATCCCAGAATATTCACGCCTCGCGAGTTGCCTAGCAAAGCCGATGCACCATCTCGATTGTGTGACGTCAACTTCATGGCTTCGATTTTTGATTCAACGGCGTTGCGCTCGCGATCGGCTAAACGCTCGGATTCGATAAGTTCATTTAACACCTTTTTTGCCGACTCAAGGTTGGACTTTGCGAATTCAAACTGTGTGTCAAGTCCTTTCTCTCCAGAATCGGCACCTGCTATATCTAGTTCAAAGGTTGCATAATCACGTGCAGCCGAATCAACACGATTTTGAGCATCATTGCGGGATCGAGTTAAGCGCTCTAACTCCTGCGAAATAGCTTCAAGGCGTGCTTGTAAAGATTTAATGTGACCTTCTTGTCGCGCAGTACCTTCGCGCGCATCGGCAATTGCCCGCATCGCTGCAGCGATTTTATCTTCTTCAATTTTGAGTCTGTGTTCACTGCCAGAGAGTTCTTGCGTAGTATCGGCCAAAGTTTGCCGCGAAGTCAGAACGGCGGCACGAAGTTCACGCTCTTCTTCCCGCAAAACACCGGCCTCTTTTTCCAAAGTCTCAGGATCGCGAGCTGCAGTACGAGCTTCCTCGGCCTCATCATTGAGAAAACGCGAACGCTCTTGCGCCAAACTCTGCGTCCCGCGAAATTTTTCTCGCAAAGAATTTAATTGGTAATAAGTTTCTTGGGCCGCAACAAGTAATGGGCTTTCGAGGGCGGCCAACGCGTCTAGAGATTCTTCGCGTGCGCGAACGGATGCAGCTTCGGCCTCAACGATGGCGCGACGCTCACGAAGTTCGGTCTCATCAGCCACTTCTGCATCGAGTGTCTTTGACAGCGTAATGAAATCGTCGGCCAAAATTCTAAGTTTTGCATCACGTAAATCGGCTTGAATCGTCGCGGCCTTCTTGGCGACTTCTGCCTGTTTACCAAGTGGGCGTAACTGTCGTCGAAGCTCAATGGTGAGATCTTGCACGCGTGCAAGATTTACTTGCATAGAATCCAATTTCCGCAGCGCTTTTTCTTTTCGCTTTCGGTGCTTGAGAACACCTGCAGCCTCTTCAATAAATCCACGTCGTTCTTCTGGTGTCGCCATCAAAATTGCATCTAACTGGCCTTGACCAACAATCACGTGCATTTCTCGGCCAATACCCGAATCACTTAAGAGCTCTTGAATATCTAGCAATCGAGATGCCTCACCATTGATTTGATACTCGCTGTGCCCATTTCGAAAGAGAATTCGTGAAATTGTCACTTCGCTGTAGTCGATTGGCAGCGCGCCATCGACGTTATCAATCGTTAAAGATACTTCTGCGCGTCCAAGTGGTGCACGCCCACTAGTGCCGGCAAAGATGACATCCTCCATTTTGCCGCCACGAAGAGATTTTGCTCCCTGCTCACCCATTACCCAGGTCAGAGCATCGACGATGTTGCTTTTACCCGAGCCGTTGGGACCAACCACGCATGTGATTCCAGGTTCAAGGCGCAACGAAGTGGAGGAGGCAAAGGACTTAAAGCCTTTCAAGGTGATGCTCTTCAAATACACGCGGCAAACCTATCGCTTTAAGGGCGAGTTTTAGACGCAATTAAGGCTGAGGAAGCTCGTTTTTTAGTGATTCGTAGGCTGTACGCGCGGCGATTTGTTCAGCTTCGCGCTTACTCTTTCCAGTGCCTTCGCTAACGTTAATTCCAGCAACCACTGCAATCGCTGTGAAATTCTTATCGTGATCAGGACCTTCTTCGCTCACGATGTATTCAGGTACTCCTTTATTGAGCGCGGCGACTAACTCTTGAAGCGCAGTTTTTCCATCAAGACCCGCCCCGCGAGCAAACGCTGAATCCATCGTCGTGGAAATAAGTCTACGAACTATCTGAGTACAGACTTCAAAACCACACTGCAGATAAATTGCGCCAATGACGGCCTCAAGTGCATCGGCAAGGAGTGAGTTTTTGTCGCGACCACCCGTTACTTCTTCGCCTTTACCTAAGCGAATATATTTTCCTATATCTAGCTCGCGTGCGATATCTGCAAGTGCACGCATATTAACAATGCCTGAACGTAGCGGAGATAAGCGACTCTCATCAAACTCTGGATATCGCTTATAGAGCTCTTCGGTAACAATTAAACCCAAGACCGAATCACCTAAAAACTCTAAGCGTTCATTTGTTTGCTTACTTGCCGACTCATAAGCAAATGAACGGTGAGTAAAAGCTAATTCGAGAAGAGAGGGTTCAATGACAACCCCCAACTGATCGTGGAGCAACGAGCTCAGATCAGACCTCTAATACCTGACGACGGTTGTAAGTACCGCAGGTCGGGCATGCAGTGTGTTGCAATTTTGGCTGTTGACACTGTGGGCATGTTGCGAGAGCGGCGGCGGTCGTCTTCCACTGGCTTCGGCGTGAGCGCGTCTTTGAACGCGAGGTCTTGCGCTTTGGTACTGGCACTTGTCAAACCTCTTCTTCTTATCGCAACGGTGGTTGCAGGGCGTAAGTATCCCTTATAACGCTCAATTTTTGAAATCGAGTCCATCGATTTCCATCGCTGTAAGGCTGGCCCACCTGGCATCAAGAATTTCGTGAACGTGATCCCGTGTTAATTCGACCCATTTACCCCCACAGTCAGGACAAAGGCCTTGGCAC
>JAYTTL010000260.1:0-1333 GCA_043745325.1 Actinomycetes bacterium | reverse complement strand
TAATATCGGTAACTGCCTTTGCAACATCATTTGTAACAGTTCCAGTCTTAGGGTTTGGCATTAAGCCACGAGGTCCGAGAACTTTTCCAAGCCGACCGACCTTACCCATCAAGTCTGGGGTCGCAACGACCGCGTCATAATCAAGGCGTCCCTTAGCGACTTCTTCGATTAGCTCGTCGCCACCAACAATGTCAGCACCTGCTGCACGTGCAGCATCGGCTTTGTCACCGTTTGCAAATACCAAAACGCGTGCAGTTTTTCCGGTGCCGTGAGGCAAGTTAACTGTTGAACGAATCGCTTGATCGGCTTTCTTTGGGTCAACACCAAGGACTAATGCAACTTCAATCGATGCGTTGTACTTAACTGTTGATGTTTCCTTAGCAAGTGTTACGGCTTCGAGTGGAGTGTAAAGGTGATCTTTAGTTACCTTAGCCGCTGCCTCGTTATATTTCTTTGAGCGCTTCATTTCATTCCTCTTCTTATAAGGGCTGTGGTAAACGGAGCAGCGAGCTCCTCCCACATCTCTTTCTCTCGGTGAGAAAGAAAAATTATCAAGACTAGATTTAACTAGCCGTTAGTTGTGATACCCATTGAACGTGCAGTACCAGCGATGATGCGTTGTGCGGCATTTAAATCATTTGCGTTGAGGTCATCCATCTTTGCCTTTGCAATTTCAGTAACTTGAGCCATGGTGATGTTAGCGACCTTGGTCTTGTGCGGAACTGCAGAGCCTTTTTCGACGCCTGCCGCTTTTAGAATTAATCGTGAGGCTGGAGGAGTCTTCAAAATAAAAGTGAAAGAGCGATCTTCATAGACGGTGATTTCTACTGGAATAATCTGACCTTTTTGAGATTCAGTTGCAGCGTTGTATGCCTTCACGAACTCCATGATGTTGACACCATGCTGACCAAGGGCAGGACCGACTGGAGGAGCAGGTGTTGCTGCGCCTGCTTGGATCTGCAACTTAATGAAGCCGGTCGCCTTTTTCTTTGCTGCCATTTCTTTTCCTCTTTTTTCTTATCGTTTACAGGGGCAATTAAATCTTTTGTACTTGGGCAAAGGAGAGTTCTACGGGTGTTTCACGTCCGAATATTGAAACAAGAACTTTTAAGCGAGCCTGCTCCGGCATGATTTCTGAAATTGAAGCCGGAAGCGTTGCAAATGGACCATCCATAACAGTGACTGATTCTCCAACGACATAATCAATAAGACGAATATCAATCTTGTCGGATTTCTTCACAGGTCGAGGAGCCAAAATCTTTTCAACATCATCCATCGCTAATGGGCTTGGGTGATGGGCGTTGCCAACGAAACCAGTCACACCCGGAGTATT
>JAYTTL010000259.1:0-4906 GCA_043745325.1 Actinomycetes bacterium | reverse complement strand
TGAAAAAAATTCCTGACATAAGATCTTTCCCTTCCAAATCCGCATTATCGGATTGGTCAAACGGTCGGTCTGAATTTCAGACCCTCTCAGCCTTTATCGGCTCCCGTACTTCGTAGAGTAGCGTTATCTTCGCGTTAAAGCTCTCCTATTTGGCCATGATTGTCTTCACAATTCTGGGCTCCTTCTGACTGGAACTCTTGCTTAAAGTGAAGGTACTGGTGGGATGCCTATGCGATTATTATCGGATTACGAATTGACGCTTCAGAAAAGCAACGCCGGCAACTCTGACCCTTCGACCTGTCGATGTTTTAGCCCGCTTAGTAAAAACGTCATACCCAATTTTCTCTACTTCATCGACGATTCCGCAGTACAGCGTACTCGCGGCTTGAATACAAGGGCGGCTCGTTACTTCTAACATTGTGATTCCAGGGGCAGCTTCGGTTTGAAGTTGTCGAACACGGGCAATTTGAAATTTCAAAGCCTGAATTATTTGTGGAGTCAATACTCGCGCTTCGAGCATTTCGCGAGTGACACCAAACTGGTCCAACTCATTGATGGGTAGATACACCCGTCCACGATCTAAATCTTCACCAACGTCACGAATGAAGTTTGCCAACTGAAAAGCAATTCCAAGTTTTTCGGCTGCAAGAAAGGCATCGGGGTGTAGTGGCCCAAGAATAGGCAGCATTTCGAGCCCGATTACGGCAGCGGAGCCGTAGACATACTCCATTAAGTCTTCATACGTTTCATACTTTTGAACCGTTAAGTCCATTGTCATCGAGTGCAAAAATGCCTCGAAATACGCATGTGGAATTGCAAATCGATTAACCGTGTCAATGAGTGCCCGACCGACTAAATCTCGACTCGAGTTTTTCCGCAGATCTTCAAGTACACCATTTCCCCAGTCGCTCAACGTTTGAGTTTTTTCTTCAATACTGAGTTGAGATGACAGGTCATCGACAATTTCATCGGCGTATCGAGCAAAACCGTATAAGGCATGTACAAAAGGACGTTTAGCTTTGGGAAGTAGTAACGTTGCAAGAAAATATGTTTTACCGTGCAGTGCGTTAAGGCGCTTGCATTCGGAATAGGATGCTCTCAGCTCTGGATCGGATATTCCGGCCGCCGTTAGCTCATCCACTTATTTGACCGGGCCAACTATCCGTTCGGCAGCCAATCTCCCTGAAATTAAGACCATTGGCATTCCAACACCTGGTTGAGTTCCAGAGCCAGCAAAGACAACGTTTTCGATATCTGCGGCCATATTGCGAGGTCTGAATGGGCCAGTTTGGAAAAATGTGTGAGCACTTGCAAAGGGCGCACCTCGCTCCATTCCTTGTGCTTGCCAGTCAAGTGGCGTCGTCATTACCTGTGTTTCAATTGAATCGCCAAATCCGATATAACCACGTAGCTCCAAAGTCTCAATCATGTGGCGACGATATGGCTCTGCCGTTTTTTTCCAATCGATATCGGCATCCAAGTTAGGGGTTGGGAAAAGTATGTAATATGAACTCTTTCCTGCAGGCGCAAGACTTGGATCGTCCTTTGATGGAATTGTTACCAAAATACTTGGGTCACTCATAAGTTTCTTCTTTTTAATTAACTCATCAAAGACACCCTCCCATGACTTTCCAAAGTGAATGTTGTGATGAGCGGCGAAGTCGTACTGTTTTGATGAACCAACTAATAAAGTTACACAGGACGGTGAGTATGTGAGTCGCTTCACTGAAAGTGGAGTTTTGCCCAACAAATCTCGCCAGGCCACCGGTAAATCAGGATTCAAAATTACGGCGTCGCACTCAATACGCTGACCATCATCGGTTAGAACTGCTTTGGCACGGCCATTAGTTACTTCAATTTTGGAAACCGTTGTGTTGTATTTGAAATCTACTCCATGCTTTTGTGCAGCCCCTGCTAGGGCACGCGGCACAGCATGCATCCCACCTTTAGGGAAGAAGACACCGTTGACTGAGTCCATGTATGCGATCACTGCATAGATTGCCAATGCTTGCTGGGGGCTGACACCGGCATACATGGCTTGAAATGAGTAGACCTTTTGCAGACGAGGATCTTTCATAAACTGATTTACTTTTGGCGCTAATCGGCGAAAACCACCCAAAGCAATGAGGCGGGCAAGGTTAGGAGTCAGTAAATTTAAAGGTGAATCTATATTTCTGTCGATAAAATCATTTATTTCATATTTATATAATTTAGTAACAAACTCAACATACTCTCGATAGCCTTGGGCTTCCTTTGCACTAATCTTAAGTGCAATCTCGGCCTCCATCTCTTTTGTATCGGCATGAACGTCGAGTTGTGATCCATCGGCGTAAAAGGCACGGTAAAGCGGAGATACCGGCATGAGCTCCAACCAGTCTTTCATATCTTCACCCACGCAGTTAAGCGCATCTTGAATAAGTGAAGGCATCGTTAAAACAGATGGGCCAGTATCAAATGCATAACCCTCCTTTTTGAGTATTCCATTTCTTCCACCAGGGACGGCTTCACGTTCGATGACGGTGACTTTGCGACCAGCACCTGCAAGACGAAGAGCTGCACTTAAACCGCCCAGTCCGGCACCGACAATGACAACATGGTCGGTTGGTCCTTTAACGCGAGCAACCATTTACATTCTCCGCTTCGTAGCAACTGTTATGAGTTCAAGAAGTAAAGGGTGGGCCTTTTCATTTATTACATCGCTTTCAGCCGCATCCAAGGCTTGGTGTGTAAGTTGATTTATCATCGATTCGAGTTTCTCTTTTGCTCCAGTTGAAACAATTAGATCTTGCAAAATAGCAACACCATCGGCATCCAAATCTTGGGCGCCAAAATATTTTCGACTTACTTCCAGCATAGAATCGCTCATACCAGACTCAGCTAGCGCGATGAGAACTGTTCGCTTTCCCTCACGTAAATCATCTCCAGCAGGCTTGCCTGTTACATCAGGATCACCAAATACACCTAAAAGATCATCACGGTACTGAAAAGCTTTGCCAAGTGGCAGTCCATACATTGTGAGCGCGTCGAACAATTCACTCGTTTGTTGACCCGATAACGCCGCTCCAATGTGCAACGGTCGCTCTATCGTATATTTACCCGATTTATATTGTGCAATTTTTGTTGAGCGATTGAGGTCGGTTGTTTTTTGTGTTTGTTCGTGAATATCTAAGAACTGCCCAGCCATGAGTTCTACTCGCATTTCATCATGAATCGGTGATACATCGTGAAGCTGTTGCGACGTAAGCCCGGCTATATTAAGTAGTTGATTCGACCAGACTAAAGCTAAATCGCCTAGAAGTACCGCAGCGGCAAGTCCATAAGCTGGAGCAAAGCCCTCTAACTCTTCTTGTACATGAATTGATTCAAAGTGGCGGTGAATCGATGGTTTTCCGCGGCGTGTATCTGAGCCATCCATCAAGTCATCATGAATAAGTGCACATGCATGTAAAAGCTCAAGGCTTGCCATTGCCCTGATAACGGGAGTTGTGACCTCACCTCCAGCACTCACAAAACCCGCATAGGCACATTGTGGACGCAGGCGTTTTCCGCTATCGAGTAAAAAAGAGGTGAAGGCAGCTGAAATTGGCTTTAAATCAATAGAAATTCTTTCGAGATATGAAGCTTGGTTGCCCAGAAAAATAGCGAGCTCAATTTCTACGGCATCGCGAATCTCTTGTAACTCTGAATTGGCCTTAGAACTCACGCCTTAACGGTACCCTCACTTCGTGGTTGTGCGCACTTCGTATTCATTAGAATTTTTCCCTCCTAAAGATGGTGAGGGTGAAGTTCGGTTGTGGGCAGCCCTTGAGGCCTTAGAACATATTGCACCCACATTTGTTTCTGTGACGTACGGTGCAGGCGGATCGACAAGAAATAGAACAATTGGCGTAACACAAGAAGTCACGCATAGGACAAAGATCCCAACGCTTGCTCATTTGACCTGTGTAGGATCGAGTCGACAGGAACTTATTTCAATTTTACACATGTACAAAGCCGCAGATATCAGAGGGGTCTTGGCTCTTCGCGGTGATCCAAGCGGGGGGCCTCAAGCACCCTGGACACCAACGGCAGATGGTTTTACTCACGCCGATGAACTTGTTCAACTCATCCATGAGTTCGGTGGCTTTGATATTGGAGTGGCGGCATTTCCAGATGGACATCCATCTTCTTATGGCGATGCGAAGAAAGACATCGATGTTTTGTTGCGCAAAGAGCGCTTAGGTGCCAGTTTTGCCACGACACAGTTTTTCTTTGAAGTGCATAAGTGGGAAAAGATTGTTTATGATTTGCAAGCCCGTGGCTCGCAACTTCCCATTATTCCAGGGATTTTACCAATTACGAACATTAAGCAATTAGAACGCATGGCTCTGCTTGGTGGGACGCCAATCCCTGCCTCAGTCTTAGCTGCATTTTCAGAGCTCGAAGGTGATACTGATGAAATTCACAAACTAGGTGTTGAGTTGGCTAGCACATTGTGTGAGGATTTACTTCGTGCAGGGGCACCTAGTCTTCATTTCTATACTATGAATAGTGCAGTTGCGACCAAAGAGATTTATGGAAACTTAAACAATGCTCACTAAAGATGAGTTTTATGCGAAATGGAGCGTATTGCACAGCGATGCTCCTATCACAGGCGCGGTGGCTTGGTGGCTCAAGATTTCATATCGCTTCGGTTTAGTTGCAACGCTTCTTCGAATTTCGCCCAATTCTTTAACTTTACTCGGGCTATTAAGTGCAGTGATGACGGCAGTCAGTGCAACTTCCTGGTGGGCGATTTTCTTTCTAATACTCTCACTTTTCTTTGACGGTATTGATGGAAGCGTGGCTATATTTCAAAGGCGAGAAAGTTCGTGGGGTGCAACCCTTGATTCGGTCGCAGATCGCGTCAGTGAAGCGTTCTGGTTCT
>JAYTTL010000258.1:0-1340 GCA_043745325.1 Actinomycetes bacterium | reverse complement strand
TAGAGTTGTTGAAAATTCTTCCGCTCAATGAGATGAAGAAAAGAAAAGTTGTTACTTTGAATAATGTTTCCAAAGTTGAAAGGTTAAAAGAGGTACTGTGTTTCTTCATGGTGGCAGATAGCGCGGCTTGGCATAAAGTTTGGGCAACTCCAAATGCGACTTTCAGAAAGTCAAGCAGTTATGAAGGCAGCATAGGAGCAGTTGCAACTTGGCTACGCATCAGTGAGCTTGCGGCATCCAAATTGGATTTAGCTGAATTTAACCAGGATACATTTAGGCGATCAATCCCAGATTTACGCAAAATTACTTTGGAAACTAGTGGCGAGAAGATGGGAAATAGATTAATCACCGCTTGTTCGAAGGTAGGAGTAGGAATCACTTTTGTCCCGGAAATCCCAGGCACGAGATTGTCTGGTGCAACGCGTTGGGTTGGTGGTCGTCCTATTATTCACCTCTCATTGCGCCATAAGTCAGAAGATCATTTTTGGTTTAGTTTCTTTCATGAAGCGGGACATATATTGCTTCATTCGCGAGGTGAAGTTTTCCTTGAAAATATCGACTGGGAAATTCACAAGAGCGCTCAAAAGTTGGAAGAGGAAGCAAATCGATTCTCTGAAAACACTCTGATCCCAGAAGAAAAAAAGGGAGAATTTCCTGAATTAACGGGCATCGATTCGATCCTTGGTTTTGCTACGGCTATCGGAATATCGCCAGGGATCGTGATTGGGAGGTTGCAAAAAGAAGGAGTTATTAGATTTAATCAATTCAATAGTTTTAAGAGAAAATTTGAATTTATTACCTTCGAATAATACTTACCCACACCCATCGGAAACCGGCAGCTTTTGTCGGTGGCTGAGCCAAAGATTCGTCTCCAACAGTTGGATATAAATGGAGGAGTTATGGTGCTCAAAGAAGGTAATAAAATGGTGCAAAAGCAGAAACAGTGGCAAGAGTTAGCGGAGGCGGATTATTCACTTAATGATTGCGTGTTCCGAGGTCGAACCTCGGCCGAGGCGATCGAGAAAGAGTTGCCGAGTGGGGATAAGGTCGTGGAGTTTAGGTTGATTGTTACCCGATCTAAGGGCGAAGGTGTGGATACGTTAGATATTGGGGCTTGGAATGCCAAGGCGCGGAGAAGCGCGTTAACGTTGAAATCTGGCGAATGGATAGAAGTTACTGGCAGTGTTCATCGCCGTTTTTGGAAGGGCCCGGCTGGTTTGGCAACCCGGTGGCAGGTAGAAGCAGTTGAGATTGCACGAATATAGGTAGGCTTAGCGCTATGGCACATGATATTTTCTCAACGCTTCGTACCTATTTGACCAAGGTAACCGATGGCGATA
>JAYTTL010000257.1:0-1348 GCA_043745325.1 Actinomycetes bacterium | reverse complement strand
TTTTGGGGCTCGTCCTCGTCGCCATGACCGCACTTGCCTTTATTCAAGGCGCAACTGCCGTGCGCCTTGGTCTAGATCTTCGCGGAGGAACTTCTGTGACGCTACAGCCTCGCATCGCACCAGGTGAGAGCGGCAAAGTTACGAATGAAGCGATTGACCAAGCAGTCTCCATTATTCGCCAACGCGTTAACTCATTAGGTGTTGCAGAGTCCGAGGTTGCCGCACAAGGCAGCGGAACAAATCGCCAGATAGTAATCTCGGTTCCAGGGGACACCGGTCGCCGTGTCGTTGAATTAGTAGGGCAGACTGCAGAGCTTCGTTTTCGCCAAGTCCTTGCAAGTCAACCTTCAACCCTTGCCGCAGGCTCAGCATCAGCACCAGCGATGGGAGTCAGCGCTGAAGTCAATGCCAAATTCGTTGCGTTAGATTGTAAAAAAGCTGCAAACCTTCAAGGAACTGGCACGGATGCACCGAGCGATCCAATCGCAGTTTGTGATCGCGGCGGTTTAACGAAATATATTTTGGCACCGGCAGAAGTTTTGGGCCGTCAAATTTCAAAAGCATCTGCAGGAATAGACACTCAAGGTGGGAATGCATGGTATGTCAGTCTGACATTTAACGGCGAAGGTACAAGCGCATTTGGAGCATTGACAACTCGTGTGACGACTTTGGCTCCACCACTTAACCAAGTTGCAATCGTTCTAGATGGATTAGTAGTTTCATCCCCGCGAATAAATGAACCAATTCCTTCCGGCAACGCCCAGATTACTGGAAGCTTTACACAACTTGAAGCTCAAGATTTAGCGAATGTTTTAAAATATGGCGCATTGCCGCTCTCCTTTGATCGTGGTGAAGTTCAACAGATTTCACCAACTCTTGGTGCCGATCAACTCAACGCGGGCTTACTCGCTGGAGGACTTGGTTTACTTCTTGTCCTGCTGTACTCACTCTTGTATTACCGTGGCTTGGGCTTAGTAACCGTTGGCTCTCTTTTAGTCGCTGGTTCGCTTGTCTACCTACTCTTCTTACTTCTTGGAAAGTGGATTGGATTTACATTAACTTTGGCAGGAATTGCTGGTGCCATTGTGGCCATTGGCGTAACGGCCGACTCATTTATCATCTTCTTCGAACGTATTCGAGATGAGATTCGAGAGGGTCGATCGCTTCGCACTGCAGTTGAAACGGGTTGGACACGCGCTCGTCACACAATCTTGATTGCCGACTTCGTCTCGATAATTGCCGCCGTCCTCCTTTACTTTTTTGCCGTTGGCGGTGTACGCGGTTTTGCATTCACGCTTGGCCTTACGACCATTGTCGATTTAATCGTTGTCTTTGTCTTTACCAAACC
>JAYTTL010000256.1:0-1348 GCA_043745325.1 Actinomycetes bacterium | reverse complement strand
ACCGCTTTTCTAACCTCTGCCTAAACCTCGTCTTTGTAAACAATAACTTCGGTGCGGTTGCGACGAATTAAACTTTTTGGTGGATTTGCATCAACTAGTGCATTAACTTCAATACGTAGTTGTGCAACTTCAATAGCCATATTGGCGATTGCCGATTCCAACTCGATTATTCGTTTTATTCCAGCGTGATTTATACCTTCGCTAACTAGTTTTTGGACCGCTCGTAAAAGTGCAATATCGCGCAACGAATATCGTCGATTTCGGCCTCCGGTACGATTGGGAGAAACTAAACCTAAGCGATCATATTGGCGCAGAGTTTGTGGATGCAGTCCAGATATTTCAGCGGCGACCGAAATAACATACACAGCGGCATCATCTGCCGGTTGGTTGGTCTTTAACTCCTCGTTCATACTTTAGCTTTACTCACTAAATCGGCGCGGACATCTTCATGTGAAGTTTCATGCGCGAATATCTTTAAAGCATCTAATGCCTTTCCATCAACGCGCCTTGGAACTTGCACCTCAACGGTCACAAGTAAGTCTCCCGTTGTTGAACCCTTTGTGATTCCCCGGCCTTTCACCCGCAAAGTACGGCCGTTGGATGTTCCAGGTGCTATGCGCACTGTGACATCTTCTCCACTCATCGTCGGTACTTTAATGTCTGCGCCAAGTGCGGCTTCGGCAAAGGTAACTGGCAATGTAAGTGTTAAGTTTTCTGCTTTGCGCGCAAAGATTGCATGTGGTTTGACGTGCAACAAAATAAATAAATCACCTGGTCCGGCCTCACCCGCGGCCCCTTTACCTTTAACCCTAATCTTGGCACCGTCATTAACACCTGCCGGAACGCGAGCGGTAATGTTTTGTGTAGCACCTCGTTCGGTTGAAAGTCGTAGATCTAAGTTAGTACCAAAGACTGATTCACGAAAAGAGATTGTGGCCTCAGTTTGTAAATCTTGACCTTTGCGCGGAGCGCGCCGGCCACCACCAAATAAATTAGCGAAAATATCTTGAGTATTGCCGCCGCCGAAGATATCGCTGAAGTCTCCGCCTTGTTGACCTCCTTGTTGACCACCCAGAGGTGCGCGAAAACCACCCCGCTCGAATAATGATCGTGCTTCATCGTATTCGGCGCGCTTTTTCGCGTCAGACAAAATTTCGTAGGCCTCAGAGATACCTTTGAATTTCTCTTCTTTAACCGAATCGCCTTTGTTTTTATCGGGATGAAGTTCTCGTGCTAGCGCGCGATATTTCTTCTTAATCTCATCGGCACCAGCTTTTTTATCTACGCCAAGGACCTTATAAAAGTCTTTCTCATATAGATCTTTGGCGGCCATAGAAATTTACTCGCC
>JAYTTL010000255.1:0-4959 GCA_043745325.1 Actinomycetes bacterium | reverse complement strand
GAGCGCCTAATCGATCTTTAACTTCACTCCAAAGCCCCGCACGTTCTAAACTCTCCTCAAGTAACTCTTCCTTGTTGTGTACTTTAATCTGTGCAAGTTTTAGCCCAGATAACACATTCTCACCAATTGTCATTGATGGAAATGGATTTGGTTTCTGAAAGACCATTCCGATTTGCAGTCGAATCTTGGTGACGTCGGTTCCTTGAGCGTAAATATCTTTTCCATCTAGAAGCACTTCTCCAGCCATTGCCGCTCCTGGAATAAACTCGTGCATCCGATTAATGGTCCTGATAAATGTTGACTTTCCGCAGCCCGAGGGTCCGATTAGTGCGGTCACAGTGCCGGCCGCAAAATCTAATGAAATATTTGAAAGCGCGTGGTGCTTGCCAAACCAGGCGTGCACGCCACGGGTTTCAAGACCAGTACCTAGCGCTCGCGTGCCGGGAACTTTCACTGGTTTAGCGTGCGCAACGTCTGCTAACGAATTTGGTTTGACGGTCGTATTCATTTTATCCTTCTCGTTTTCATCTGATGTTCTCACTTGAGAATCTTTCTAGATCCTAAGAAACGTGCCGAAGTAAAGAGAATTAATACCAAGCCCACAAGTACTAAAAGCCCGGCCCAAGCACGAGTAATAGCTTCAGGAGATCCAGCGTTAAATGCCTTCCAGATGTAATACGGTAATGAGCCCATTGGTCCGTTAAAGGCGTTGGGATTTACTTTATCGCCACCGCCGGTTAGCAGAAGTATCGGCGCAGTTTCGCCAGCAATACGAGCGACACCAAGAATTATCGCCGTAATTAAACCACTTTTAGCCGCAGGCAAAACAATCATCGCAACTGTCCGCCACTGCGTTGCTCCTAACGCAGTCCCCGCTTCGCGTAATTCGTTTGGAATCAGATTGAGGACTTCTTCAGATGTTCGCGCAATTGTTGGAATCATTAAAATTGTTAGAGCAAGCGAACCCATTAAGCCCGAATAAGCCTTTGTAATTGGGTAGAGAATTGCTGAGAGAATAAAGAGGCCAGCCACGATTGACGGAACACCGCTCATCGCCTGTACAAGAAAACGGATAGGTGCGGTAAAACGTCCTTTGATCTCAATCAAATAAAGTGCGGTTAAAATTCCAATAGGCACGCTCAGAATAAGTGCAATCACAACAAGTGTGAGGGTGCCAGTGATCGCATGTAACAGTCCCCCGTTGCTCAGCGGATCAGTCGGTGTTGCCAAGCCCATGTCGTGAGTAAACAGGCCAAAACTAATGCCTGGTAGGCCTTTCTTTAGAACTGTTGCCAAAATACTGGCCGCTGGAATAACTGTAACGATTGCACCGATTGCTACGAGCGAGTTAACAAGCGCATCTTTTGCAGCGGCACTTCCACGTTGGGTCGCTTTAAATATTGACGTAAGAAGTGCGTAGACAATAAAAAAGATAGCAAAGTAAGCAAGCTTGCCTTTCATGGGAGTCATATAAACGACAACAAAAGAAGCGATAATCGAAACTAGAAAAATTACAACATCGTTTACTCGCTCGCGAATTGAGGGCTTCCAAGGCTTAGTTGGTTGCACCGATGTTGCCATATTCAGCGTCCAGACTTCCCGGTAGTTTTAACGATTAAATTGGCGAGGCCATTTACAATTAAAGTTAGCAAAAATAGAACTAATCCCGCTGCCATGAGCGCTTTAATTTCGTATGGACTGGCATCTCCAAACTTCAAAATAATTAGTGAAGCCACGTTTCCACCTGCACCTAATAACATGTGCCAATTAATTTGAAAAACAATATTCAAAACAGTAAAAACTGCAACCGTCTCACCCATTGCTCGACCTAACCCAAGCATCGCTCCTCCAATTACACCGCTGCGCCCGTGTGGAAGTACCACCGCTTTGATCATCGCCCAGCGAGTTGCTCCCAGTGCATAGGCGGCTTGGATTCGATCAAGGGGAGCTTGCGAAAATATCTCTCGTGAAACCGATGTGATAATTGGAATGATCATGATTGCTAGTACGACGCCAGCGACAAATGGTGATCGCGTGAATATCGGAACTTTCATGTCGAAGACCGGAATAAATCCCAGATAGCGGTGTAAGAGTTTGGCCCAATATTCAACACTCGGCATTAACACCAAAAAGCCCCAAATACCAAAGAGGATAGATGGGAACGCTGCCATCAAGTCGATGACCGTGACAAGAATCTTTTTAAGCCAACCGGGGGCGTAGAAATTGAGATACAGGGCGCAAAACACTGAAATCGGCAGTGCAATCACCACGGCAATGATTGAACAGAGAATTGTTCCCACAAGCATTGCAGCTAAACCAAAGTTACTGTCAATTACATTTCCCGCGTCATCGGTGGAAATTGCCCAATCGGATTGAGTGATAAATCCAATGCCTTCCTGCCGAAGGACTTCAAAGCCGCGGTATCCCAGAAAAATCGCAATCAATCCCAAAAGCAAAAGCGAAGACAATCCCCCAGCAGTGACTACACCACGGAAGACCTTGTCAGAGCGACGTGGCTCCGTTGTTATTTTGCGAGGAGCTGGAACAACAAGTTCTAAGGAGCTCACTAAAATTTACGCGTACTTTCCTGTTACGAGAAAATAGACGCGTCTAGAGATTGAAACTGCGTGGTCGGCATAGCGTTCGTAGTAACGCCCAAGTAGTGTTAAATCGATTGCAGTTTCGATTCCATATTTCCATTGCGGTTCAATTAGTATTCCAATTAACTGCCGATGCAAATTATCTATTTCATCATCATCGCGTTCAACCTCTAAGGCCATCTCAGTATTGCGTGTGGAAATTACGGTGCCGGTTTTATTTGTTAGTTTTACTGCTGCTGATCCCATTGAAGTAATAATCTGTACTAATTCAGGTGGAACTGCATTATCTGGGTGTCTCAAACGTGCAATTTTTGCCACATGATGTGCAAGATCTCCCATACGTTCAAGATCTGACCCCATTCGAAGTGCAGTGACTAAGGCACGTAAATCCGATGCAACTGGTTGCTGGCGAGCGATGATGTCTATTATGCGCGCGTCAATATCATGTTGGTAATCATCGATTTTTTCATCTTCTAAAATTATTTCCTCAGCAATTTTCAAATCGCCGTCAATAATCGCAGCCGTTGCGCGTTCCATTGCATTCGATACCATTGAAGTTAAATCGACTAAAGATTGTGAAACACTGTCGAGCTCGTCTTGGAAAACTGATCTGATGAGGGCCATGGCGCAAAACCTATGCCGAGACGATGAATAGAGAGCCATGCTTAGGTGAACGGAAGGTAAACTGACGTTTTATGCCTATAGAGTGCTGACATGAAGCTCTTTCATAGGGGTTTAAATGAGCCAAATCCAAGAGTCCTGCCCGAGATGCTCCTTGAAACCTTAAATCTTCTTGATGGAGATTCGCTTATTTTAGCCCCTGGCGAAATCCCTATTTTTAGCACTCCAGGGATTGAAAGCCTTGGTATTTTGAAGGACGGCCGGATTCAGAGTTCGGAATTGCTTGCGACCATTCGAGTCGTTCGACGAACCCATAGTCAGCAAGTCGGAAGGATTGATATTCCACGAGGTCCCATTGGTGAAGGAAAACATGAATTAACCGTCAAGGTGTTGTCTTTAACAAAGGAAGACTTAGTTCTAGTCCTTGTCAGTGATGAAAGTGAAGCGCAGCGTGTCCATGATATTCGGCGCGATTTTGTTGCCAATATTTCGCATGAGTTAAAAACTCCTATTGGTGCGCTATCCCTTCTCAGCGAAGCTGTCCTAGGAGCGAAAGATGATCCTGAATCCGTCATAAAGTTTGCAACAAGAATGCAATCTGAGGCCAAACGATTAACAGACTTGGTTCAAGAGATAATAAATCTCTCCAGAGTTCAAGACTCTGACCCACTTCAACTTGCACAAGAAGTTGGTGTCGAATACATGATTCGCGAAGCCATAGATCAATGTCAGATTGCAGCCGAGAACCGAAATATTACCGTTACTTACGCGGAGTCGAGTTCAGCAGTTGTCCTTGGAGATCGAGATCAATTGATTATGGCGCTTCATAACCTGATTGAAAATGCAATCAATTACTCCCCTGAAAATACAAAGGTTTCAATTTCGACCACGAAAGAAAATGGGGTTATAGATATTGCAATAACCGACCAAGGAATTGGAATCTCCGAATCCGAACAAGATCGAATATTTGAGCGTTTTTATCGAGTTGATCCAGCGCGTTCACGCCAAACTGGTGGCACTGGACTCGGTCTTTCAATCGTCAAGCACATCGCGTCAAAGCACGGCGGTGAAGTAAAAATATGGAGTGTCGAAAATGTCGGGAGCACTTTTTCTCTCAGACTTCCCGTGTATTCACCAACAATGGAGAGAAGAGAATGACTAAAATATTGATTGTCGAGGATGAAAGCTCTTTCTCCGAGGCCTTGGCTTTTCTACTTGGAAAAGAGGGTTTCGAAGTTAGCGTGGCCGAAGATGGTCGGGCGGCATTAGCCACATTTGCCAAAGAGGGCGCGGATTTAATTCTTCTTGACCTCATGATTCCTGAAATATCCGGCGTAGATGTCTGTCGGACAATTCGCACTACTTCGAAAGTACCCATCATCATGTTGACGGCCAAAGATGCTGAAATCGACAAGGTTGTGGGCTTAGAGCTAGGTGCCGATGATTATGTAACTAAGCCCTATTCTTCGCGCGAACTCATTGCTCGAATTAAAGCGGTTCTTCGCCGTGGAATCTCCGATGCAGATTTAATTGGTGATTTGGAAGTGATAACAGTTGGTCCAATTAGATTAGATACTGCACGTCACCAAGCCTACATAAATGGAAATCCGATTGCACTTCCATTGAAAGAGTTTGAACTCCTTGAGTTTTTAATGCGAAACTCTGGACGTGTATTGACACGCTCTCAATTAATCGATCGAGTTTGGGGTGGAGACTATTTTGGTGATACTAAAACTCT
>JAYTTL010000254.1:0-4959 GCA_043745325.1 Actinomycetes bacterium | reverse complement strand
GCGCTTTTTTCAACACCACATGTTCTAGCAAATAACGGCTATCTCGTTGCTTCGGTTGGTGATATTCGCGTTGCCCGCAGAAGCCTTGACCAGCCAATCCAAAGAATCAATGCTTTTCAAGGTGACATGAGTGCAACAACATCGGGCACAAGAGTTCAAGTTCATCTCAAGGCCCACGCTTATATTCACGAGTTTTCGCTACTTCCAGAGTTAGTGGCTCAAAAATTGACGCGAGTAACGAGTCAGAGAATATCTATTTTGCCGGGAGAGGCGGTAAATCTTGAGATTATTGCTTCAGACGAAGTTGATGCAACGCTTATTCAGGGCGGCATTGATCAAATATCGTGGAGTCTGAATAGACTGGTCGCACCAGCAAAGTAGGCGATACAAGATAAGGAGCAGAAATGGCTATTACAAAGAAGATTGCAGTAAAAAAGGCGGTTGTTAAAGAGACACCTTCAGAAGTGGTTGCACACTCTGGGGTCGACTGGCGGTCACTTTATCTATATGCCGTTTGTCTCATTACTCTTCTTGTCGTTCTATTTTCAGTCGTGAGCTTAGTGAATGGCTTAGTAAATGTAATTTTTCCTGACCCCACGTATGTTGATATATATGCACCAAGTGGTGCAACAAAAGCATCTGCAGCAGCTATAGCCGCCCAAGATGCCGCAAGCCAAAGGCGTGCCCTCAAGGGCATGTTCACTGCATTTACTACAATCGCTATCGCCGCTCCGCTATATCTCTATCACTGGCGCGAAACTAAGCGCACTCGTTAACCGATAAGTTCGCGGTTACGTTTAATTTCGCGGTCATGTTTACATGGTCGATTTGTATGCGATTCGTAACATGAGTCACAGAGCAAAACTAATTGATGACACTCGGCCTTTTGACAGTTTCTAAACTCCTTAGTTGGGCCGTTGCAGTGTGCGCATGTGCCGATTAACTTAGTGTGATCGCTAAAATCAATGGTTAAGCGATCATCAAAAGTAAAAAGT
This sequence comes from Actinomycetes bacterium, assembly GCA_043745325.1. Taxonomy (GTDB): domain Bacteria; phylum Actinomycetota; class Actinomycetes; order Nanopelagicales; family Nanopelagicaceae; genus Planktophila. The sequence continues at coordinate 3,964 of JAYTTL010000254.1, read as the reverse complement.
GATCCTTCCCAAAGCCCATCATCGCCAAAAGCATTTCCATAGCGAACTATTCCACCTTGTATTTGGTAGACCTCTTTAAAGCCGCGATTTTTCATAACCACCGATAATATTTCACAACGAATTCCACCGGTACAGTAGGTGACAATCGCTTTATCTTTCATATAATCGTACTTGCCACTCTCAATCTCTTTAACAAAGTCATGGGTAGTAGTTACATCGGGAATCACGGCATTTTTAAACTTTCCAATTTTTGCTTCAAAAGCATTTCGACCATCAAAGAAAATGACATCTTCGCCACGCTCTTTTACTAACGTGTTAACTTCCTCTGGACGCAGGTGAGCCCCGCCACCAATAACACCATTTTCATCGACTCTGATTTCACCTGGATTTCCAAAGGCGACTAACTCATCTCTGACTTTAATCTGCAATCGTGGAAAGTCATTTCCAGTACCTTCAGACCATTTGAAATCAATCTTATTAAATCCGGGATATTGACGCGTATTTTTAATATATTTCTTAACGTCTTCCATCTCACCACCAAGAGTGCCGTTGATCCCATGGGGGGATATGAGAATACGTCCTTTTATTTGGAGCGACTCACACAGAGTTTTCTGCCATAATTTAACGGCTTGTGGATCTGATATTGGTGCAAAACCATAGTAAAGAATTACTTTATTTAAGTTCATCTCTATTGTGCCCGCTCTGCCAGTAACAGTGGAGTCAAATTCTCTGGTCCAAAATCTTTTGGCCATGAGGGATTTGATCTTCCAAAACCCTTTGCGATGACAAATGAGGCGCGCTCTTTTGGGCTATCTCCACCGTGCCCGCCAGCATCTAAGTGTCCATGATCGGTAGTTATCACGACTAACCAAGGCTCAGCAGTACTTGCCCGAGCATCGACGGCCTTGAGTAAATTTTGCAGGTACGAATCGATTCGGGTGATTGCGCGCTTGTATTCATCGCCAATTGCGCCAAATACATGACCTGCCTCATCAACACCACAGAAATATACGAATGAAACATCAGGGCCATGTTGACTAATGGCATATAAAGTTGCGGCAAAAATCTCCCCATCGATAACACTGTACCCATAGGTCTCGCCATCTCGAACAATGACACGGTGGCGCAGCGCCTTTTGTTGCTCGCGGCGCTCATGAATAACGGGACCGTGTCCAGAAGGATCGACTAATGGTGGCCAACCAGCGGCGGCAAAAGTTGTTGTGCTTTGATCTTGAAAATATGCAAGGGATAATAAGTCTGGGCGATGCAATAAATTGTGACCATTAAACGAGTTATCGCGCACGCCGTGTTGCTCATGGGTTGAACCCGTCAATAATGTTGACCAACTTGGCCCTGACCACGTTGGGGCCTGCATCGTGAGTTCGGTGAAAAACGCCGAATCTCTAAGCCCAGCAATCGTTGGTGAAGACTCAATAGCCAATCCAAGATTCAGACCATCTATTCCGATGACAAGGATCTTGCTCTTCATCTATTCAAGTGCGGCGGCGATAGCGGCGGTATGTGCCGGGGATGATCCACAACATGAACCAACGATATTAACGCCCATTGCCTTCATCTTCTTTGCATACTTTGACATCTCTTCGGGAGTGCCATCATAAATAAACTCATCGCCATGAAGTTTAGGCAGACCCGCATTTGACTGCGTAATAATAAAGACACCATCGGGACGAGCATTCACCATTTCTTGCGCAATCACTTGCATCTCATCGGTTCCTCGACCGCAGTTAGCCCCGATAATTCGAACACCGAGGGCGGCTAAATGTGTCACTGCCATTCCTGGCTTAACGCCCATCATTGTTCTCAAATTTGTATCAAAACTCATCGTTGCAATAATCGGTAGACCGGGTGCAACTTCTTTAGCGGCATTGACTGCAGCCTCAACTTCACCTAAATCAGACATTGTTTCAATGAGAATTGCATCCACGCCGCCTGCTACCAATCCGCGGATTTGTTCAGCAAAGAGAGCTTGTCCGCTCTCTAGCGTCATCGTCCCCATCGGATCCATTAAATCTCCCGAAGGTCCGATGTCACCCATAACAAAACAGCCAGGATGTCTATCGGCAACGGTACGTGCAATCTGAGCACCAGCTTTGTTGAGTTCGAATACACGATCTTCTAAACCGTGCATAGCAAGTCGACCGTGTGTGCCACCAAAAGTATTTGTTGTTATAAAACGGGCTCCTGCTGCGGCATATGCTTCAAGGACAGCTTCAATTTCTTCAGGCTTTTCAACATTCCACAACTCAGGAGCACCACCATCTGTGAGCCCGCGATCTTGCAACATAGTCCCCATTGCGCCATCGGATGCAAGCGAGGCCTGCGAAAGAGCTTCATAGATTGCTGACATTATTTTTCTCCTAAGTTCTTAAGAAGTTGGTCTAATTTTTCAACGCTTAGTTCTTCTTCTAGCTCGGTTACAATTCGAAGTGCACATTCACTTGGGGAATCACTTGCTTGAACCCATGGGTCGCGATTCCAACCTGCAGAATAAGAATCGGCATCAATATCACCCAATTGCATAGCGCTTTCATCGATCGCCTCCTGAAATCTAGAGGCAAGCATGAGCTTTATTGTGGTTTGACCTTCACGTGCAATAACCATGGATGGAATCTCACGCCAACGCATGATTTGGTATTCACTCATGGCTCTAATTCTATATGGCGCGCTCGTGGCAATTTACTCATAAAAGTCGTAGCCTTAAGCGCATGATTAATCTTCATTCAATAGATATCTGGCAACAATTCACGGTAATTATCGATGCCATTATTGCCGCCATTTGTGGTTCACTGATTGGCTGGGAGCGCGATCGTGCGGGCAAATCTGCTGGCCCTCGAACAATGGCACTGGTTGGTGCGGCATCAGCGGCAATCGTTGCAATCGGCGCGGTCATGGATGTTCAATCGCGGTATGGAGATCCAACCCGTGCCTTACATGCCGTCATTACTGGCATCGGTTTTCTTGGGGCAGGTTTAATATTTACTGACAAGAAAGCAACTGGAATTCAAGGTGTTACAACGGCGGCAACGGTTTTTTCAACCGCTGCAGTTGGCGTAGCAGTAGGGTTAGGTTTTCAAGTGGTCGGCATAGGATTGACCGTCGTTATTCTTGTAATCTTGCGCTCAACTCATGTTCTTGTAAAGTCGCTTAATCGTGGCGGGGTTTAACGTTGATTGATTTTTAAAATCACGTTTCTATCCGTTGGTCGTCCACACCACCAGTTAATATCGTGGCTTGCACCTAGTTCGGGTCGTTTCTGCCAAATGTTTGCACTGAGCGTTCGAGATAACGCTGCAATCTCAAGTGGTGTCGTTGCATCTCCGTATGTTGCGCCACCTGCATGATCTACGATGCTGAGTCCGAAGTAGATATCTCCAACTTCATCGTGAACAATTTCGATTGTTCGTGACTGTTGTGGCCAATCGGCATGTGAGGCGGTTTCAATCTGCCAGAAGCCGCGGACTTCTTCCTCTGGTCCAATCCACTTAATGTGATGACGGTGTTCATGTCCGGCAATCCAAGCGATAACGCGTGGATACTTGAGCAACATTTCCTCAATCTCTTCGACGCACACACGTCGGCCGTAAGGTGCGTAACTATTAAACATTTTACTTAATGGATGATGCGATGCAAGAACTACTGGTCGATCGGCAGTTGAAACTTCCTGTTCAAGCCATTCGAACTGCGCTTCATCAAGAGAACCCTGCCAACCACCAAAGTGATTAACACTGTCTATAACGATGAGTTTCACGCCACCGATAAATGTTGAGTAGTACATGCTTTTTTCTTCGACATTGCTAGCGCTAAATCCATGTCCCTTTGGCAGCCCTGGTGAGGCAAGATGCATTGCGGCGAATTCACCGCGCTGTACGGCACGGCGTGCGAGATCGGCAGTGACGTGTGTAAATGGCGCATCAAATGCATGCGGATAACTCGCCGGTCCAAT
>JAYTTL010000253.1:0-1356 GCA_043745325.1 Actinomycetes bacterium | reverse complement strand
TTCCCGTTGGAACGGCGCAGTCACTGCACGAAGAGTTAGCAATCAGCGCACCACAAGCTGACCTTGCTTGGAACCCGGAGTTTTTGCGTGAAGGCTTTGCCGTTGAGGATACATTGACACCGAATCGCCTTGTTGTTGGAGTTACAAATGATCGTGCAGAGGAGATTCTCAAAACCATTTATGCAGGCATTATCGCGCTTGGCACACCGTGGATTCGCGCCGATCTAGCCACTGCTGAACTCGTAAAAGTTGCGGCAAACTCTTTCCTTGCGACCAAGATTTCATTTATAAATGCCATGGCGGAAGTCTGTGAAGCTGCTGGCGGTGATGTGACGATACTTGCAAAAGCAATTGGCTACGACCCGCGTATAGGCAGTCGATTTTTGCAAGCTGGCATTGGATTTGGTGGTGGTTGTTTGCCTAAGGATATTCGCGCATTTATGGCTCGAGCCGAAGAGCTTGGAGCTAAGCAGGCTTTAGAGTTCTTGCGCGAAATTGATGCCATTAACTTACGGGCCCGCCAACGCGTCATCGATGTTGTCAGAAGCGAACTCTCAGAGGATTTAACACAGTACAAAATCGCAGTTCTTGGTGCAACCTTTAAACCTGATAGCGATGATGTGCGAGACTCCCCTGCCCTCGATATCGCCGCTCAACTGCATGCCGCAGGGGCACATGTGGTTGTACACGATCCAAAGGGAATTAAACCGGCTCGCAAGCGTTTTCCAAACCTCAACTTCTCGCAATCAGTTACTGAATGTATCAAAGCGGCAGATTTAATTTTGCATTTAACTGAGTGGAAAGAGTATCAAGAGTTAGATCCAGCAGTTTTAGGGCCATTAGTAAAAAACAAAATCATTATTGATGGCCGCAACGCCCTTGACCGTCAACTGTGGCGCAATGCCGGTTGGAAGTTTCACGCATTAGGGCGCACTGATTAACGAGATTGAGATAATTGATGCACTACTTGCCATGAAAACATGGGCAATAGTAGGACTTAGCAATAATCCTGATCGCGCAGCCTTTGGCGTGGCAAAGTTATTGCAGGAAAAAGGACATCGAATAATTCCAGTACATCCTCGAGCTGAAATAGTTCATGGTGAAAGAGGTTTTAAAACACTTACCGAAATCGGAGAACCCATTGATGTCGTCGATTGCTTTGTGAACTCACAGTTAGTTGGAAAAACGGTCGATGAAGCAATTTCGATAGGAGCTAAGGCTGTGTGGCTTCAATTAGATGTCATTGACCTTGAGGCGATTGCACGAGCGCACGCTGCCGGCCTATTAACGGTTATGAATCGCTGTCCAGCAATCGAATATCAAACACGTTAGTTAAAAACCCGTTTTTTGGTTTCG
>JAYTTL010000252.1:0-4984 GCA_043745325.1 Actinomycetes bacterium | reverse complement strand
GTTTTAATGTGCGCTCGAAGGCATCTCTAATGACGCGCTCGGCGCCGCGGCGCGTATTCAGGCTTTCTTCGGTAGCAATCTCAGCATCAGTGCCCACTGCCATTGCCCCGCCTGCGCCCGAATATGGACCTTCGGTACCTTCTCGAACAACAATGAAATCAATCGCAGCCTTTGTCGAAAGCGGACCAGTGACCCCCGGCATCAATTTTGCTGGACGAAGATTGACATAGTGATCAAAGGCAAAGCGTAGTTTTAATAAAAGGCCGCGCTCTAACACACCACTCGGCACGGTTGGGTCTCCGACTGCGCCAAGTAAAATCACGTCGGCCTGTGCAAGCCCGGCCATCGTTTCATCGGGAAGGGCAATACCCGTGCGGTGCCAATATGCCGCACCGAGATCATATGAAGTTTTCTTAAACTCAAGATCATACTTCTTAGCGATGGCATCTAGGACTTTGAGTGCTTCATTGACAACCTCTGGACCGATTCCATCACCTGCGATAACGGCCATATTAATAGTTTTCATTTATTCACCAAGTCAACGGCACGAACGGATTCCGCTCCCGTACTTCTCTTTATGGTTTCTAAAATCTCTTCACTCACATCAGAGTCGACGGAGAGCGCCATGAGTGCCTTGCCGCCTTGCGCGCTACGTGCAACTTGCATACCTGCAATATTAATCTTTGCCGCCCCTAATGTATGTCCCACTATGCCAATAACACCTGGCTGATCAACGTAGCGTAAGAATAAAATGTGGGCAGTGGGTGGAAGGTCGAGTGAAAAAGAATCAATTCCAATGATCTTCTCGGTCTGTCTTATCCCCATTAATGTGCCATCAACGGTAATTGATTTGCCGCTTCCCGTGGCCGCACGCAAAGCAATCATTGATCGATATTCGGCGCTATCGGCAGTTGTTGTGACGTTAGATGTCATTCCTCGCTCACTTGCTAAGCCGGGTGCGTTAACGTAGGTAACTTCTTCGGCACCAACTGCAATAAGGGCTCCCTTAAGCGCGCTTATTGCCAGAATCGTCGAATCATGAACTGCGATCTCACCACGAACTTGCACATCCATATGTACTGGAACTTCACCTAGAAGTTCGGTTGCAATCTGCGCCATTTTCTCAACGAGCGGGAGTGATGGGCGAATCTCTTGGGCAATAACACCACCTTTAACGTTGACGGCATCAGGCACGAGCTCGCCAGCAAGTGCTTTTCGTACCGATACTGCAACTGCGATACCAGCCCGCTCTTGTGCCTCATCCGTTGATGCACCTAAATGTGGAGTTGCAACGACATTATCTAAAGTAAATAACGGTGAATCGACGCACGGCTCGGTTGAAAATACATCCAAGCCCGCGCCTGCAACTCGGCCCGCCACGATGGCATCGTATAAAGCCGACTCATCGAGAACTCCACCGCGCGCGGCGTTAACGATTCGAACTGATGGCTTTACCTTCTTGAGCGCATCCACGCCGATGAGATTTGCCGTTTCTTTTGTCTTAGGTAAGTGAATGGTAATGAAATCAGAAGTGCGCAGGAGTTCGTCTAAATCAACTAAGCGAACACCAAGTTGGGCGGCGCGCGCAGGCTGTAAATATGGATCATAAGCGATGATGTCCATGCCAAAAGCCTGCATGCGCTGGGCCACTAACTGACCGATGCGTCCAAAGCCAACGATGCCTAAGGTTTTTTCAAAGAGTTCAGTTCCGGTGAACTTTGTCCGTGCCCACTTGCCGTTGCGCAAAGCCGCATGCGCAGGTGAAATAAAACGGGCCGATGCAAGCAACAATGAGATTGCCAGCTCGGCCGCGCTGACGATATTAGATGTTGGGGCGTTTACTACCATGACTCCCGCGGCTGTTGCCGCCGGAATATCGACGTTATCTAAGCCCACACCTGCGCGTGCAATAATCTTTAAACCCTTTGCAGCCGCTATTGCTTCGGCATCCATCTTTGTTGCCGAGCGAATTAATACTGCGTCCACTCCTTTTTCCAAAACTGCTAAAAGTTCGGCGCGATTTGCACCGTCACAGTTAACGACTTCAAAATCTGGACCAAGGGCTAAGAGCGTTGCAGGGCTTAACTCTTCGGCGATTAAAACAATGGGTTTAGTCACGCGCCACACTACCCTCTTTGTATCCATCGGCCTTGGATTGTTTCATCCATGAGAACATTTTGCGAAGTTCGCGTCCCACTGCTTCGATTGGGTGAACCTCGCCTTTGGCGCGAAGTGATGTGAACTCGGGCCCGCCTGCCTCTTGATCATCGATAAAGCGCTTAGCAAAAACGCCGCTTTGAATATCGGCTAGTACGGCCTTCATGTTCTCCTTCACATGAGGATCAATAACCCGTGGACCCGATACATAGTCACCGAACTCGGCAGTATCAGAAACCGACCAGCGCTGTTTTGCGATTCCACCTTCGTACATTAAATCTACGATTAATTTAAGTTCATGTAAGCACTCAAAATATGCGACCTCAGGTTGGTAACCGGCCTCGGTGAGAACTTCAAAACCATACATAACGAGCTGCGATGCACCGCCGCAGAGAACAGATTGCTCACCAAATAAATCGGTCTCGGTCTCTTCGGTAAATGTCGTTAAAATTCCACCGGCACGCAAACCGCCAATAGCTTTTGCATACGATAAGGTCAAAGGCCACGCATTTCCCGTTGCATCTTGTTCGACCGCGACGATAACGGGTACCCCGCGTCCGGCAGAAAATTCGCGGCGTACTAAATGTCCTGGACCTTTTGGCGCAACCATGCATACATCCACGTTTGCAGTTGGCTTGATATAGCCAAAGCGAATATTAAAACCATGACCAAAGAACAAAGCATCGCCATCTTTAAGGTTTGGCAGAATCGAATCGGTATAGATATGGCGCTGCAGATGATCAGGGGCCAAAATCATAATCACCGTTGCCTCTTTAACCGCCTCGGCCACACTAACCACTCGCAAACCCTCGGCCTCGGCCTTTTCTCGCGAAGCTGAACCCTCTTTCAAGCCAACTCGAACATCAACGCCACTATCGCGCAGACTGAGCGCGTGTGCATGGCCTTGTGAGCCATAACCGATAATCGCGACTTTGCGAGTTTGAATGATGGATAGATCGGCATCCTCTTCGTGATACATCGTTGCTGCCACGGTGTTCTCCTTAGTTCTGGTAATCGGGTTGAGTGTCGTGAATTACTGGTTGTGCGATATTTGGCAAAATCTCCTGTATCGAAATGACATTGATTAACTTATCTAGTTGAGCAATTACTTGCTCCAGAGCATGGCCTTCAAGATTAACTACGATCTCCATTTTAGAGGTTTCGGGGTTACTGGTTGGACCAACAGATAAGCGTTCAATGTTGTAGGCGCGCCGCGAAAATAGGCCGGCGACGCGGGCTAAAACTCCAGGTGAGTTTTCTACGATTACTTCTAGTGTGTGTTGGGCCATCTTTAGAGCTCCTGCGAATCCCAGTCAGGCGCGCTTTCGCGCGCAATCATGATGTCGTCATTTGATGATCCGGCAGCAACCATTGGCCAGACCATGGCATCACGATTAACACGAAAATCAACTACCACGGGCTGATCATTAATACTCATCGCCTTTTCAATGATCGCATCTACATCTTCCATTCGATCACAACTTAAACCAATGCAGCCCATAGCCTCAGCTAACATTGGAAAGTTAGGGATGCGTTTTGATTCAAGGCTGGTGTTGGAGTATCGACCCTCGTAAAATAGCGTCTGCCATTGGCGGACCATCCCAAGAGATTCATTATTAATGATTGCAACTTTAATTGGAATGTTGTTAAGGGCGCACGTTGTTAACTCTTGGTTAGTCATCTGGAAACAACCATCACCATCGATTGCCCACACCGTTGTATCGGGGGCGCCAACTTTTGCACCCATCGCCGCAGGTACGGCATAACCCATAGTGCCAAGCCCTCCTGAGTTAAGCCACGTACGTGGATTTTCATAGGAGATAAATTGCGATGCCCACATTTGATGTTGACCAACACCAGATGCAAATATCGTTTGTGGGCCGGAGATCTCCCCTAACCGTTGGATTACATACTGTGGAGAGAGTGATCCATCGGCAGGTATGTCAAAGCCCACGGGATAGGTCGCTTTCAGCGAGTTCATTTGGCGAAGCCACGCGGTTAAATCTGGACGATTTTTAGAGAGCGCCACTCTTAACGCTGGAATTAACGCTGCAATCGAATACTTTAAATCTCCAAGGACGGGCACATCGGCAAATCGATTTTTACCAATTTCGGCAGGATCAACATCTGCGTGTATGACCTTTGCATGAACGGCAAAAGTCGAGAGCTTTCCAGTTACACGATCATCAAAGCGAGCGCCAAGAGTTATTAATAAGTCGGCCTTTTGCAGCGCTGTAACTGCGGCAACGGTTCCGTGCATGCCCGGCATCCCAAGGTTTAAGGGATGAGAGTCTGGAAAAGCACCGCGCGCCATGAGCGTTGTAACAACTGGTGCACCAAGGAGTTGGGCTAGCTCTAATAATTCGCACGAAGCATTTGCTTTGATGACACCCCCACCAACATAGAAAACCGGCTTCTTAGAATGCGCGATTAAATCGGCGGCATCGAGAATATTTTGCGCTTCGGGTTGTTTTTTAGGTTGATAGCCTTTCAATGAAACAGAGGTTGGATAATAAAAATCCGTCATCTTTTGCAACGCATCTTTTGCGATATCAACGAGGACTGGGCCTGGGCGGCCTGTGCTGGCAATATGAAAAGCTTCGGCAATTGCGCGCGGAATGTCAGCCGGATCGGTAATCAAATAATTATGTTTTGCAAAGGGCATGGTGATGCCGCGAATGTCGGCCTCTTGAAAAGCATCGGTACCAATTGCCGCCGATGGAACTTGGCCGGTGATAGCAACAACGGGAACCGAGTCCATTGCCGCATCGGCAAGAGGGGTTACAAGATTTGTTGCACCGGGGCCAGATGTTGCGATACAGACGCC
>JAYTTL010000251.1:0-1361 GCA_043745325.1 Actinomycetes bacterium | reverse complement strand
ATTAGTTCAGCTCCGATTAGATGAAGATTGTATGCGCATACTCCCAAGCCAACATACCGTTTGAAATGTGCGAAACCCCTGTCCGGGCAACGATCCAGTCCCCTGTGCTCTAGCGCATTGATATTGGATTCCACAGCACTGTGCTTATTGCGGAACTTTTTGAATGTTTTGGCATGTTCCTCATCCTTTTCAGCTTGATTCAATTTTCCTTTCTTTGGCATCACCAAGTCATTGATATACATGCTTAAAAGTGATTTGTTTTCCTTGGTATAAAAACCTTTGTCAAAACTCCAACTTTTCACACTGAAGCTGGATAGAACCCGATCAGCCAATGGAATGACAGTCGATTTATCAACCTCATTTTCCATGATCTTGTAATCAACGATCAAATTATACTGATCGGTTGTTATTTGGAAATTCTTTCCAAGCTCCATACTTGGGTTTTGTTTCCCTTTTGTAATCCACTCTGTGTAAGGTTCAAAAATTGAGAATAGCTTTTCTTCGTGTGCTATTTTTTCTCCCTTTATAATGCGTCTTTCCACCAAATCTATGTGCTTATCCAGCATCTTTTCGTAGTATTCCAATTCATATAGCAATGATAAATCGGTAAAGTCATAAAGCGGAAGATTGAGCTTCTCGGCTTTGAGCTTGTTCGAAAACAGGCGGGCTTTATCAATATAATCTGCAGCAGCCGTTATTAATCGTTCCTCTTTGTCTTTTCCGCCCGATTTTCCCACTTGACCCAACACCCTCATTTTGCTCTTAAGGCTTCTGTACCAGTGGGCTAATTTGCGCCAGCCGTCCAATCTATCGTACTTATTCAGGAATTTATCTATTATGTCTATGCATTTGCGGCTGCTATCCCACAGCAAGTTATAATCAGTAGGAAAGTGTACATTACTCTCAACCACGAAGCTGTCAGTCTTTAAGCGCAAAGCCTCCCCATCTTTTTTTTTAAACACTTCATGTCCCATTTTCACCACTACGGTGTTCAACTGGCGGACGGTGTCATCATCCAGTAGCGAGACGTTATCCAATATGTTTTGGTATTCAAAACCAATCCTGGTGAATCCGAATCCATCTTCATTTTCGCTGCTCACGCCCATTATCTCCCTGAGCATCCTGTCTGTATTAGACATCCGATGTAAGGTGTCATAGCTTGCATTCAGGCATAAACGGGTCTGAGCCATGACAAATATCATCCACAAATCCATGCCCGGGCGACCCGTCTTGCTTTTACCCTTTACCAATTTATCCTCTAATATACAGAATATCTGTTCATTGAACTCTTTATTCAAAAATAATGCTTTTAATGCAAGCACGAGCTTTGAAAACGCATCACGGTATTTTAAATTTACCGA
>JAYTTL010000250.1:0-1363 GCA_043745325.1 Actinomycetes bacterium | reverse complement strand
GTTCAGTGGTGAGGTTTTCATTGTGTCAACCTATCAATACATCTATTAGGCTGGCACCTATGACCACAATAAAAATCTCTCACGGCCTTCTAAAAGATGACATTCTCGTTCTTGGGTTAGCTTCCACTAACTCTAAAGGAGGTCTGGCAATTGAATCGGGTGACCTAGCTCTAGATACAAAAGCGATTTTGGCGACTCTTATGGACGTAGGTGCAACGGGTTCGACCGATGAAGTTATTAAGATTCCAGGGTCTGCGGCGCGATTGATGGTCTTTACTGGTCTAGGAAAAAAATCCAATTCTTATGCCCATGAAGTTCTTCGAAGAGCGGCAGGGGCCGCATCTCGCGCGTTGGCTGGAAGTAGTTCGGCAACTTTTGCCCTGCCTTGTTCAAATGTAGAAAACCTCGGCGCGGTTTCAGAGGGTGCAGCTTTAGGTGCCTATGTTTTTAACGAGTTCCGTAGCACTTCAAAGGACGAACATAAGGCAGCTTTAAAAACGATATCGATATACTGCGCGTTCGCAAATAAAACAGATGCCAAGGCCGTCATTACTCGCTCAAAGATTATCGCCGACTATACCTTTTTAGTGCGTGATTTAATTAATACGCCGCCTTCTCATTTAACTCCTGACTCTTTTACTAAAAAACTTAGCACCATGGTAAAAACTGCCGGCGGAATAAAAGCGGGATTAAAAATAACTATTTGGGATGAAAAACAACTCAAATCGCAAGGCTTTGGCGGGATCATAGGTGTTGGTCAAGGATCTGCAAATCCTCCGCGATTGCTGCATATTTCATACACGCCAAAAGGTGTTGCTAAAAAACGCTTTGCATTTGTCGGCAAGGGAATCACTTTTGATTCAGGTGGCCTTGCACTTAAACCTACCCTCGGTATGGAGGTAATGAAATATGATATGAGCGGTGCCGCGGCAGTGTGCGCAGCCACGTTGGCGATCGCGGCGCTAAAATTACCCGTTGCCATTGAAACATGGGCGCCTTTGGCTGAAAATATGCCGAGTGATACGGCGACAAGGCCAAGTGACATCATCACAATCTTTGGTGGAAAAACTGTTGAAGTTTTAAATCCAGATGCCGAAGGTCGATTAGTTTTAGCTGATGCAATGATGAAGGCACAAAGCAGTAAGAATAAGCTGGATGGAATGATTGACGTTGCGACATTGACTGGTGCGCAAATAACCGCACTTGGAACCCGAACAGGTGCGGTTATGGGCAATAACGAAGATCTCCAAAGTAGTTTCTTAGATGCAAGTAAAAGATGTGGTGAAGCGTTTTGGCCAATGCCACTTCCAGAAGAGTTGCGCGCATCCCTAGACTCTCCAGTAGCCGATCTTGCAAATATCGG
>JAYTTL010000249.1:0-1363 GCA_043745325.1 Actinomycetes bacterium | reverse complement strand
AAGGCTTGGTTCCATCAATCATTCCCAATTGCAACGATCCCTCGGGAACTGTTTGGCCGATCCCAAGAATGCCGCCAGCATCACAATAGACTGTCATCATTTGGTTTGTCCTCACATGATAAAATCATCGGTGGTATAAGTCACGATTATCCCAAGCGGCGTGTCGTGTACGCCGTCGTAGATATTCGGCTCGGGTAGGGAGTTATTTTCCTCAAAAAGATCGTAGTCGGCAAGGAACAACAGATTAAAGTCAAAGGCATCGTTCATCCCGTTTCTTCCCCCGAAGTGGGAGGGGCCAAAGCGACCCCTCCGGTTTGTCAGGCGACTTTAGCATAGTTCGTGGCGAGTTTAAGAGCATTAATTTTACGCTCGCGCCCCACTCCGAAAAATGCCGACAACAGTCGGTTATTATCGTTCTGGCCAGCCAAATGGTCTACAAAATATGTAGCGGCATTAAACGGTGCCCACCACGTACCGGCTCCCAACTTTGCTCCAGGCTGAGTTTCGAGTATTTCCATTAGCGCCGTGGCATTCCGAGAGATCGCTGACGGCCCCTCTTTTCTGTTCTTGTTGGATGTCAACGGGAACAAGTCAGAGAAAAATTTCAACACTTCAATCGGATCGGCGGTTTTGGATGCCATAAACTCAGCGGCTTCCTTGTAGGTCTCTAGGCGCTTTGTATTGAGTCTCAGGGTCGTTTTGACGACTTCTGGATCAAACTTACGGCGATGCGTTACCCGAACCGACATATCGCTCTTGCCACTCAAAGCCAGTTGCAGCGTGTTATTGCATACAACTCGAATGGGGGTACTCATGACCGTCGTAGATTTGCCGTATTGATGTGAACTAGAAAAGAGCAGATTTGATTCGATCCGATCCTTGCCGCGAAACATCGAGAAGCTTTCTTTGACTTTGGCCATGCACCAAACGCGCCGCCCGTCGTCGAGCACACCCGCTGTATGCATTTCCATGTCGCCCTCATGTACGAATTCATGGAAGAATTCAAACGCTTCGTCGTTTTGAACGGGCAACCATTCTTCACTAACACTGTCGAGCACTGTATTGGTGTCCGACCGGACTAGCGAGAAATTTCCTGTATAATGCCGCTCATCCTTTTTGATTTCGATAAATTCTGGATATTTGCGGACCGCAAAATCAGCGCCACATACTTTCTGCATTTCTTTGGCGGAAAGATTGTTGGCAATCGGGACGCCTAGGCCGTGCCACGGGGTCTCTCCTACATACGCCATATTTTCAATTAGATGGGACATTTTGAGTTGGCCTTTTAGTGTTGCTCGCTTGCATTTTTAAACTATAACAAAAATGGCGGCGAAGTCAAGTAGATTTTTTACAATTTAAACTT
>JAYTTL010000248.1:0-1364 GCA_043745325.1 Actinomycetes bacterium | reverse complement strand
GTACCGAGCGTGTCGAACGCTTGCGCAGCTCAATCGAGGCTTCTGCACAACCGTCTAGACCGCGAAAGTTTTCGGGACGTTTGCCGTTTTCAGCGGCTTCAAGAAAATGTTCGCGAGCCTGATTTTTGACGTTCTCGGCGTAGCTGTCTTTGACGGCTTCTAGGGTCTTGAGTAGAGCATCAACGAGAGCATAATCTTCAAGGCCTTCAATCTCAATCTCGACGCCGACCTTCTTGGCCTTGGTTTTCGTGGCGGGAGACTTGAAAGCGGTCGCTTTTGACAGTATGGACATTTTGTATCTCCAAGCCCCTGATCAAGCCCCGAGGCGCGGGCGATGTAAGACCATACCGCGTTTTTGATTTGTTGTCAATTTAAATTATTAAAAATATCTCATACCTTTGACTTTTTCGATGCGAGCCAGTAGAGCCAAGCTAGGGCATGGTCGTGACAAAACATGATCGTGAATGGACCATTTGAATTGTGGAAAGTCACTCGAACGTATGCCGGTTTTAAGCAATCTGTTAAACAGCTTTGTAATCTTGGGGAGGGCTCGTCTTCCATGACCATTCTTTTCGCACGATTAGGATGGTTTGCCATAGCGGTCTCCTAAGTTTCAGGGCGGTCGAAATGTGTCGAAGCGATACCTTCGAGGTAATCAAAAATCGCTTGATGATTACCAAGCGAAAGAAATACCGTCACAACAGGCCAGACGGTTTCCGATGCATAGAGCGACGTTCCGTCGTGCCAGCACCGACCTCCCGTTAGTGGACAATTGACATGGTCAGGCGCACCGTCTCCAACAAGATGATGGAACTCCAGTCCACAAGACGGATCATAAGACTTGTCAGTCATGATGCCGACATGAAAATTCACTCCGCCGTTCGGCCCCACAAATTCCCAGTTGTGTTGTATGGACATACCAAAACGTGGGGTCCAGGTGTATTTGTGATGTTTATATTTTTTCATATTTTATATCCTGAATGTTGTTGAATATCAACGTCTTGAACCAGATGGTGCGCCAGACGTTGGTCGTGATGTTGTCCATGACCTTGCCCTGTACGGTGATCGCGGCATTAGCACTGAGTTTGACCAAGACATTGTCCTTGACGTTGTTTCTGACACTTTTCATATCAAATCCGGATGTTATACGTCCACCGCCACCATCGCGTTGATTATTTTCGTAGCCTCGGCCTCCGTGGCTTGATGGCCAATCTGGACCAGGACGAAAATGTTGTTGTTGGTTTTGAGCCAAACTTCCCAGTCACTTTTTGGATGTTTTTTCGTCGTGGAATCTACAATCATTGTTTTTCTCCGTGGTTACAAGATAAAATTATTTATACCAAATCATGAGCTGATTTGCCGCG
>JAYTTL010000247.1:0-1366 GCA_043745325.1 Actinomycetes bacterium | reverse complement strand
CGCCGGACGCGCCGGGATTTTTAGACGACGCGCTGGCGCGCCCGGTGCCGATGGACGCGCTGCTGGCGGACGTGCGGGACGCCCATGTGGGGTCGTTGCTGTACGCGGCGGTCCTGGCGGGCG
This sequence comes from Actinomycetes bacterium, assembly GCA_043745325.1. Taxonomy (GTDB): domain Bacteria; phylum Actinomycetota; class Actinomycetes; order Nanopelagicales; family Nanopelagicaceae; genus Planktophila. The sequence continues at coordinate 1,243 of JAYTTL010000247.1, read as the reverse complement.
TGGACAAGCATGCGGCGGTAAACCGGGCCTACTTGGTGTATTTGGCGGAACGGCTGAAGTTACCGGCAGATGTGCTGGCGCGGTTGCATGTGCAGTATGGGTATGCGGGGTAGGCCTCCGAACACATTTCGACCTGGGCCAAAGGGCTGTGGGGCCCACGTTTTTAGGGCCGCATAGGCGATAGGTCAGTGCTATTTTGGGAGCTTCCGGTCACCAGGCATTTTCGACAAATTTCCCTATGCGCAATCGGTAATTGATGCTTTAACGCAATGGTTAGTGATTAGGTCAAATTTCAAATCCTCTATTGTGTAAAACTGATATATCTCCTGAAACGGGTTTAGGTGCACAACGATGCAAAAGATAAGCTTGGTCGACGTAAAGTATTTTCTATCTAAGTCTAAAATGATAAGTTTGGTAATAGCGCTCTGCAGTTCTTGCCTGATAGTGACGAGTATCATAATGCTGATCGTCTTTTTTGGATACCGATCCGATACGGGAGTTACAAGGATAAAGATTTTATCGGCTATCAATAGTAATTCTTCGTCATTTCCGGCAGATTGGAGTAAAAATATAATTACTGGAGTGGACACATTTTCTGATTGCCTTACCCTAGAGATCGCAACGCATATACCTGATAATTATCCCAGTGCCCTCAGTAGCGCATTATACGAAGCCGGGTCTGAGTACCACTCTTGCGTTGGTGTGATCGGAAGGCTTAACCGATTTCAGAGCACGTCCATTATTTCAGATTATTGGAGATATTGGTGGGGTTCGGCATCATTACTGAAAATAGTACTTAACGTGGACGATATAACTCTAAGCGGCTATCAGGTTACACTAAAGTATGGCACCTATATCGCTCTTGTGCTGATCTCGGCTCTAAGTCTGCTAATCTTTAAATCAAACGGCTTCCTTGTTACCCCGATAACCTTCGCAATTGCGTTTGGATATGGTGTTCCTATTTTTGGGCAAAGCATTGCGCATGCTCCTGGGCTATTGGTTGGTCTAGTAATAATAATACTTTATATAGGACTGCATCCGCTGCGTATCCGAAAATATTACCGATCCACTTTCTCTTTTACAATCGGTGGTCTAGCTTTTTACTTTGATCTTCTAAATGGAAACCTTATTGCCTTACTAGTTCTATTTTGTATCGTTAACCTTGCATCTGTAAGGAGTGAGCGAAGTAATTTAAGTTGGTCGATTACAACTTCAACGCTAATGATATTACTGACCTACGTTG
>JAYTTL010000246.1:0-1372 GCA_043745325.1 Actinomycetes bacterium | reverse complement strand
AACAGGGTGTTGAAAAACCCTTCGTGCAAGGGAGATATCATCGAAATTGGGATGAAATAGAGTCGATAATGTCTTGAAAGGCTTCGCCGTGGTAGATATGACATCTTCCTAGCGACTATTTTAGGATGAATGAGTCGTGAGACTCCTCACCCTAGGTTTAAAATCCGCCCTCACGCAAAGCTTTGGCACTTTGCCAAGCGAAGGAGGTCGTAGGTTCCCGCCACTATTTCCATCCAATGCGCCGTAAGTGCTTTTCCTGCGAATCTCATTTTCCTCATTCCGCCGTAGGTCTTGAACCAGCCGAAGTTTTCTTCGACGAGTTTTCTTTTTCGCTGACTCACCCGATACGTTTCATGGCGCGTAGTTCGACCATCAATATCCACGTCGGGTCGACGAGTTCGCGTTGCTATGTGAGGGGTAATCGTGCGATCACGAAGATGATCGACAAATTCTTCCGCATAGTAGTTCTTATCGGCTCCTAGGGTGGAGGGAGTAATACCATCGTTATTCTTCATACGGTCGAGCATGATGATGGCAGCCTCGGGTTCCGCATTTCCAGTTGCCGCCGTTACTTCTACATCAATGACAAAGCCGTGACGGTTCTCCATGAGAACATGTCCCATGTGGCACATCTTGGCTTGAATATTACCTTTCTTTGCAAGCCGAGCTTCCGGATCGGTTTTACTCTCGTGCGTTTCATTGCTGCGTTTTTCGCCTCGGAAATCTATCGTAGGGTTGCTGTGATCTTCGTCTGAAGGTGGAGGTGGCCCATCTTTATGTTGAAAGCTTTTGAGCGATGCCCATGATTCGATAAGGGTACCATCCACTGTAAAATGCTCATTGGAGGCAAGCTTCTGTTCGCGTATTAGTTTCACCACCTCATTGAAGAATTGTCTTGATACATCGTGGAGCAGAAGTCGGTCGCGGTTTTTGCTAAAAGTACTGTGGTCAAAGGACGATTCTTCAAGACCCATATCCAGGAACCATCGAAAGAGGATGTTGTAATCAAGCGTCTCGCAGAATAGACGCTCGCTTCGGATTGTATACAGTGCCATCAGAATAGAGGACTTCAGTAACGTTTCGGGTGGAATCGATGGACGTCCCGAGTCACTATACATTTGGATAAATACAGGCTCGAGGCCGCGCAAAATCTTATCCAATAGTACTTTAATCGCACGAAGCGGATGGTTGTTTGGAACTCGGTCTTCGGGTGAGAAATAAAAAAAGGCTTTTGATTGTTTCGTCGGTTCGCCGCGCATCGTGACTCCTCAAATCATCCTATGCGCATGTCATATCTACCCCGGCGAAGCCTTTCAAGACATTATCGACTCTATTTCATCCTAATTTCGATGATATCTCCCTTGCACGAAGG
>JAYTTL010000245.1:0-1381 GCA_043745325.1 Actinomycetes bacterium | reverse complement strand
CGAGGGGACTGTCTGCTTTAGCTGACAGGGGAATCGGCGACAGGTCTGCCGAAGGCTTCGGGGAAGCCGGATTAAACTCTTCAGTCATTGATTTTCCGTTTCTTGAGTGGTAAAATGAGTATCTCGAAAATGCAAAAAGCATACAAATATCGTGCATATCCAAATAAAAAGCAAGAACAGATTATGTTGGCTTTGCTCAATACGCACCGGAATTTGTACAACGAAGCACTTTCTCAAAGAAAAAACTTCTATGAAAGTCAAAAACGCACAATTACTTACAAAGAGCAGTCGGCACAACTGACTCAGGACAGAAAGACCAATTCTGAACTTTCTTGTGCTAACTTTTCCTCGTGCCAGAGAACACTCAGAAGACTTGATAAAGCCTATAAAGCGTTCTTTCGGCGGGTTAAGAAGGGAGAGAAGCCAGGATTTCCACGTTTCAAGGGGTATGGACGATTTGACACCGTTGAGTTCACAGAAGGCGACGGTGCCAAACTTACCAAAGAGGGTAAGGCATACTTGGGAACTCACGTTGGCAATGTAAAGCTGAAGATGCACCGACCTATTGAAGGCACGATTAAAACGATTTCCTTCCGAAAACAAGCAGATGGATGGTACGTCGTTTTCTGCTGCGTTATGCCCGATAAAAAGGTTGAACCAAGCACGAACCCTTCTGTTGGTATTGATCTTGGCTTGAAGGCTTTCTTTGTGGATTCCAACGGACAGCAAGTCAAGCCGCCTAAACTCTACCAGAAGGCTCAGAAGAAGCTTAAACGGCTTCAACGCGATGTGGCAAGAAAGAAGCGGGGAGGTTCTAACCGCAGGAAATCCGTCAAGCATCTTGCTAAGTTCTCTCAACACGTTTCTAACCAACGCCGTGACTTTCATCACAAAATCGCTCTTGACCTGGTGAAGAAATACGGCAAGATCGCTCACGAAGATTTGAACGTCAAAGGCATGATTCGATCCTTGAATCTTGCCAAATCTACTCACGATGCCGGTTGGTCTGGCTTTATCGCAATTCTCTCTCACAAGGCTGAAAGTGCTGGTGTTGAAGTGGTTGCCATAAATGCCCGACACACAACCCAGACGTGTTCTAACTGCGGCATGGTGCGCGGCGCACCTGTGCCGTGCGGGTGTTTGCCCGCCGTTTCGCTGACACTGAAGGATCGGTTGTACAACTGTCTGCATTGTGGTTTCTCGCTTGATCGTGACTTTAACGCCGCGATCAACATACGCAATCGGGCATTTTGCCCTGACCAAAACAGGCGAAGCTTGGTAGCTTTGCCTACGGCTCGGACGGAGCCTTTGGGAGTTAATCAAGAGGATTGCCTCATGGATTTCCCAAGAAGCCCCCAGCTTTAGCGGGGGGAGTCGTCAC
>JAYTTL010000244.1:0-1383 GCA_043745325.1 Actinomycetes bacterium | reverse complement strand
TGGAGTGGGACGCACCGTCAAGCGCGTAATGCAGGACAGCAAACAGAGAAGAGCCTATGAAAAACTCATCACAATGTTTAAATGATAGGACTGACCCTTTTGACTGCCCTTTTGACGCCAGCACTATGAAGTATTATAATGGCGCAAGCCGACCGGTTCGGTTCACGCAGGTTGACAATGGCGTAGCAGTTACGGGATTTGTGATTGACCCGTATTCTGCCGGAATTTTTTGCTACTGGCGAACACAAAGAAGGATTCAAAACGGTAGATCTACGAGTGTCAAAGATGGGAAAGTCGAAGCTGTTAACCCGCCAGGATGGGCATTGTCCCGCATCAACTCCCGTGGATTCAACTATGTTGAACGAGTATGCAACGAGGTCGACCCATGAAAACAGTCTTCAACTACTTCCTTCTGGTCATCATTCTTTGTGCGCAACATGTTCAGGGGGCGTTGGACGAGAATATAGTCGTAAACTTCGTAAAGAAGATCACTTCCTCACAGACCCGTGATCCTTACCTCTGGAACGCAGCGGGTAGCGGAGGATATTTGTTCCGTTTCTCAGCGGATATTAATGGCGATGGTCAAGAAGAACAATTTTTAGGCAGCACCACAAATTTTAATAAAACTAGAGGCGATTGGGACGTTCATTTTAATGGCGTGATGGTTGGCAGCATAAATCTTTCAGGCATTAGCTTTATCGCTATCCGTGATAGAGATGCTGTTCGCATTCCATATGTGTCATACATGACCGGGACTGAGGCTGTTGTGGTCGAACAAACGATTGAAAACGGCACTGTGAAGGTAATGGAACGGCGCATACACCCGGATCAACTGGAACAACTGCAAACCGAATGGACAAAGGTGGGCCGCGTGATTAAGCCAAAAATCGAAACCATTCTACTGGCGGACTTTGTCGCCGGGGGAAGAGTGTGGAAAGAAATTGATTTAACGAGAGATAATTACTGTTTTTACAATGAGGATTATTTCGTGCTCAAAAGCGACGAACTGCGGCTCAGTAAAATCAATCTCACCCCAGAGAATGCTCTTAGAGCCTTGGCTGCAAGCGGTAGTTCTGATAGTCCTGCAGAGCAATCCAACTCTACCAAGGTTTGGCTGTGGCTTGGCTGTGCAGTTAGCGTCCTTGCTGCGTTCACCGTTCTGTGGTTTTTACTCAAACGGCGCCAGAAACGGGGTCAAACGGGTCAGTCCTAACAATTAAACATACTTCTTGCGTGGCGCGCCGTTTTCTGACAGCATCCACTCATGTTAAATGGGTCAGTCCTGAATGGCGCTTAGTTAAGCCACTTTGCGATATCTTGAGCGGTGTTGGATTTCTATGTATTGAGCGCGAGGAGCGGTCAGTAGGGGAAAGGGTTTGGGGC
>JAYTTL010000243.1:0-1386 GCA_043745325.1 Actinomycetes bacterium | reverse complement strand
GCATTCTCCAATCTTTAAATGATACTGAAACTATCCTAGCATTTCCTGAAGGATTCGAATAATAGTGTTTTTGCTTTTTGCATTTCCCGAGCACTCTCAATATCCGTTTGTTTGACTGCAATTTCACAAAGTTGCGCGAGTGTGATTCCTGGCCTCAGATATATTTCAGCTTGTGCCTGTGATCGCAATTGCTCTAACGGTGTGAGGTACGTGTCATATTTTTTTCTCTCCTTTCCTCGCACATCAAAGGTCGAGGTTGCAAACGCACAAGGGCGATGATAATTGAGGTATACATCCATGTGCGCGCGATAAAAGGCATTGATCACTTGTGCGTGTTTCTTTGGAATATGCATGTATCCCATATGTTTACGTATTACTGCTCCGTTTTTGCATTCAACGAGTGCATTATCATTGGAATGACGAGATCGCGACTTGGTCTGCGCTATCAGTAACCGCTCCAACATACTTGCGACCTGATAGTTGATATACTCTGACCCGTTATCCGAATGAAAGTTCCATACGCGGAAAGGAAACAGAAGTAGCAGTTCTTCCAAAAGTGGCAGAAGGAAATACTCACTGATTCCCTCGACACAACCAACAATCTCCCACTGGGTTACCTCATCGACAAGATTGATATGGTATACGCCCTTTTCCTTGTCTAAATCGCCCTGATGCACCGAATCTACGCGTATACAGCCTGGTTTTCCATCATGGGTGGGCTTCTTTCTTGTCCCTATAGGCACCTTCACGGGATTCGTCTTCGTGAAGGTGAGTGATTGCGACGCGTATTGCTTTCGTCCGCGCAAGTTATAGAGATGCGAAACAGAGATGCGGTTGAGTCGTTCATAGCGCACATCGTTGTAGATGGTATATGCACGATCAAGAAGTGCCTTCGTCGCATTACCAGAGAGCCTACCATGCGCATTGTCGATCTCAAGGAGCAGTGCAACATCAATCACGGTATAGAAAGATGTGTATGTTGATGTGCCACGCTTTCCCTGCTTGAGCTTCCCGCACGCTTTTTTCTGCTTTGCAAATCGTTTCACTTGGACACGCGAGTATCCGGTGAAGTGTGTGATATATGTCAGAATATCCCGACGATCTTTCTTTGTTGTTGTGCGTGCATGATAGCGAAGACGCGTGAAGACTGCGGCTATCCAATCATATGTTTCCTGAGTTCTTTTGCTTGTGAGCGTGAGTGTCTTGTTATTTTTGATAATTTTTCGCACCTCCGCTATAGTGGTGACCTGAGTATCGTCCATATTGATGTGCATGATACCCATCAGGGTGGACTATGATTCCTTGGCGCGAAAGGTACCCGATTTGGGTATCTTTTTCGTTAGAACCGTGGGGTCATTTCAGTATCATTTGATATTGGAGAAGACT
>JAYTTL010000242.1:0-1387 GCA_043745325.1 Actinomycetes bacterium | reverse complement strand
CAAGAACTATTACTTTATCGCCAGGAGATATTATTTTTTCTGGAACGCCAGCTAATTCGCGGCCTGTGGATATCGGCGATGTCGTTGAGGTCGAGGTTGAAGGTTTAGGCAAATTGAGTAATCGGATTGTCGAGGGTCATTCGATAAGGGAGGAAGTTGGGGCGCAACCTACCGAGAGCGAAGAGGTCATTTCGACTGCTTTAGGCGGGGATTGGGAGTTTCGTGGAATCAGAACTCCTTCAAAAGATCTATACCCATCGACTGTAAAGGAATCCGATGTTCACAATTAAGGTAGATATGGACAAATGTCAGCATTACGGGCAATGCGTCTATGAAGCCCCAAATATCTTCAAATTAAATGAGAACGATAAACTTGAATTTCTCGCTTCAGCCGATGAGTTCGAACGCGACAACGTTAAGGCCTCGGCCGATATTTGCCCCATGCAAGCGATTCAAATCATTGATTAATGAATCTAAATAGAGATTCATTGCTTAGGACGCTTATCGTCGGCGCGGGGATGGGGGGCCTTCGAACTGCAGAGTCGCTTCGGCGCTATAAATATCCGGGCCAAATCCAAATTCTCGGAGATGAATGGCATATGCCGTACAACCGGCCCCCGTTATCAAAGGAATTATTAGCCAAAGATCAAGATTTAACTCAAGTGAGTTTCCCTATTAGACATGATGATTTAAATGCCGAATTCTCTTTAGGAGATAGCGTTCAGCAGCTGTCTTTGGAGCAACAAAGCGTAACTCTGCAATCCGGTAAAAAAATTGAGTTCGACTTTCTTGTTGCAGCAACTGGCCTGCGTTCAAGAAAACTGGTTTTTGCGAATAATTTGCAGAGCGGGAGATTTGCACTGCGTACTTTTGATGATGCTAAGGCGATTCGTCAAGCAGTTGGATCAGGTAAAGATGTCGTCATTCTTGGAACGGGATTTATTGGACTTGAAGTTGCTGCAACTCTTAATGGATTAGGGTGCCGGGTGAAAATAGTTGCAATGGAAGATATTCCTTTAGGGCTTACCTTAGGAGAATCCTTTGGTAAAGAGATTCGCCGAAGGCATGAAACTAAAGGTATTGAATTTTATCTCAATAATAGAGTTACGGATTTAGTTGGTGATAGGACAATTACTCATGTGAAACTCGTGGATGGCCAAACATTAGCCTGCGATATATTCATTGAAGCAATCGGCTCTGAGGCCAATGTTGAATGGCTGGAAGGAAATGAATTGGATCTTTCCGACGGGCTACTAACTGACTCTTCTCTCCGTGCGGTAAAAAATAATGGAACCTCGGTATCAAACGTATACGCCGTCGGTGATATTGCACGCTATCCCAATCTACGTTTTGAACTTCCTCCACGTCGCATTGAACATTGGAATAT
>JAYTTL010000241.1:0-1396 GCA_043745325.1 Actinomycetes bacterium | reverse complement strand
TTCACCAAGAGCGGTATTTGCAGCAGCGTAGGTTGCCGTCGCCGTTGCCGCAACAGTATTAAGAAGCGCGGTACCTAATGAGCCACCAATTTGTTGGCTGGTATTGACCATTGCACTTGCAACGCCAGTATCGTGATTGCTGACATTGTGAAGTGATGTCGAAGTCAGAGGAATAAAGACCAGTGCCATTCCGCTGGACATAATGAGTAGCGCTGGTAAAACGTGACTGGCATATGAGGTCTCAGGTGTGATTCTTGCTAGCAGGAGAAGACCTAAACTTGACGCGATTAAACCAGGAACCATTAACGGCTTCGGACCAACTTTGGGTAATAATTGCGAAGCGATTCCGGCAAAGACAATGATTCCAGCGGTAAAAGGCAAGAACGCAAAGCCCGATTTCAAGGGAGAGTATCCAAGAATTACTTGAAGGTAGAGACCTAAAAATAAGAACATTGAAAATAGTCCGGCACCTACAACTAATGATCCAAGGTAGGAACCACCACGATTTCGCTCAGTCACCACACGTAGCGGCATCATCGGATTTGCAACCTCTCGCTCGATAATAACGAAAGCAACAAGGAGAGCGACCGCTGCGCCTAAGAATCCAAGCGTGTGGCCATCTGCCCAACCCGATGTTGCTGCTTGGTTAAAACCATATGTAAGTGAGAATAATCCAGCCGTCGCCGTGATGACGCCAGGGACATCGTAGGTTCGATTTCCTTCAGCTTTGGATTCATGAACAAATCGTGTAGCTAAAGCGAAAGCCACAAGAGCGATTGGAACATTGACACCTAAACACCAGCGCCAAGAGAAATACTCAGTCAGGGTTCCGCCAACAATTAAGCCAATTGCTGCGCCGCCACCAGATATTGCACCGATAACACCGAAGGCCTTAGCGCGCTCGGCCGGTACGGTAAATGTCACCGAGATAATTGAAAGTGCCGCAGGAGCCAACAAAGCGGCAAAAATTCCTTGCAGCGCACGTGAACTAAAGAGTAAGCCTTGCGTTGATGCAATTCCACCTAAGGCAGAGGCTGCTGCAAAGCCAATCAGGCCAATGAGAAATATTTTTTTGCGACCCATGAAGTCACCGATTCGACCGCCAAGAAGTAAAAGTGAGCCAAAAGCGAGTGTGTAGGCAGTAATTACCCATTGTTGGTTAGCATCACTGATGCCAAGATCGAGTTTTGCACTTGGAATTGCGATGTTTACGATTGAAGAGTCTAGAACAATCATCAACTGGGCAATGGCGACTACAAAAAGAGTTCGCCAACGATCGGGCGCTTGTCCTGCTGGATAGTTTGGATTTGACACGTACTCCCCTTTATTTGTTATTTTTTTGTGCAGATGGAATTAATACGTCATCGACTAAGAGTTCGATGAATTTTCGGTTTAC
>JAYTTL010000240.1:0-5132 GCA_043745325.1 Actinomycetes bacterium | reverse complement strand
TGGTGCTACACTCGCCCACGCATCCTTTAACGACCCGTCCAGAGAGATGGGGAAGGAGATTTACATGAGCGTTGCCCTGTCCTCGGCAGATATCGCCCGAGCGCTCGTTCGTCTCTCACATGAAATTTTAGAGGCCAACGCACTCTCCACTCACATCACACTTTTAGGTATTCCGACTCGTGGTGCTCACCTAGCCCAGCGGATTGCTCGCACAATGGCCGAGATTGCCGGCCATGAGATCCCCGTTGGAATGCTCGACATCACTATGCACCGCGATGATTTGCGCATGCGTCCGCCTCGGGCGATCATGGCCACGGTGATTCCACATGAGGGGGTGAATGATCGAGACGTTATCTTCGTCGACGACGTTTTATTTTCCGGTCGCACAATTCGGGCCGCGCTCGATGCAATAGGAGAGGTCGGACGACCCCGAACGATGCAGTTGGCCGTACTCGTCGATCGAGGTCATCGAGAACTTCCGATTCGCGCCGACTTTGTGGGTAAAAATCTGCCCACCTCAATTGTACAAGCGGTAAAGGTACATCTCTCTGAAATAGACGGTGTGGATGAAGTTTTGATTGAAGATAACTAATGCGCCATTTACTTTCAATCTCAGATCTATCAAAACTTCAAGCGATTTCAATTCTAGATACTGCTACTGAATTAGCGCGCGTGAGTGATGGGGCTGTGAAGAAACTTCCTACACTTCGTGGCAAGACAATTGTCAATCTATTCGCTGAAGATTCAACGCGTACCCGCATCTCATTTGAAGCCGCCGCAAAACGTCTATCTGCCGATGTCATCAACTTTTCTTCGAAAGGATCCAGCGCCAGTAAGGGTGAATCGCTCAAAGACACCGCGCTGACATTACAGGCCATGGGCGCTGATGCAGTTGTCATCAGACACAGTGCATCGGGTGCACCAGCGCGGTTAGCCAGTTCAGAGTGGATGCTCGGAAGTGTTATTAACGCGGGGGATGGAACTCATGAACACCCAAGTCAAGCTCTTCTGGATGCCTTTACCATCAGGAAACACTTGAGTAAAGGCGCATCGGATTTAGTCGGAGTTCGTGTTGCGATTGTCGGAGATGTCTTACATTCACGCGTAGCCCGTTCGAATGTTTTGCTTTTGAATCTCTTAGGTGCGAGCGTAGTAATTGTTGCCCCGCCAACTCTTCTGCCAGTCGGAATCGAAAGTTGGCCAGTAACTATTTCATATGATTTTGATGCAGTCATAGGCGCAGTTGATGTTGTGATGATGCTGCGAGTTCAACAGGAGCGAATGAATGATCTCTTCTTTCCTAACGCCAGAGAGTATTCACGCTACTTTGGGTTAACATCGCATCGACTTACATTAATGAAGGCGCATGCAATTATTATGCATCCTGGACCGATGAACCGCGGTTTAGAAATCGCCGCTGAAGTTGCCGACAGTGCTCGCTCGGTCATCGTTGAACAGGTTGCAAATGGAGTTAGTGTTCGAATGGCAATTTTGTACGTCTTGCTTGCAGGTCAATCTCTGAAAGCCGGTGGCGCTTAATGTCCATACATCGTTACCTACTCAAAGGTGCGGCTTTGCCAGATGGGCACAAAGCCGATGTATTAATTGCAGATGGGTGTATTGAAGAAATTGATTCGAACCTTATCGATGCGCAAGCCACCCTCATCGATGTCAGGGGTTCGGTACTTCTTCCAGGTTTAGTTGATCTCCATACTCATCTTCGAGAGCCTGGGCGAGAAGATGCTGAAACCGTTCTTTCGGGATCGCGATCAGGTGCCAAGGGCGGTTTTACCGCGCTTTCTGCGATGGCAAATACTTCACCGGTTGCCGATAATGCCGGCGTTGTTGAACAGGTATTTCGCTTAGGCCAAGAGGCAGGTTTACTCGATGTATTTCCGATAGGCGCGGTGACGCAGGGATTGAACGGTCTAACCCTCTCTGAAATCGGAGCAATGGCCGATTCGATCGCGCGAGTGCGCGTGTTTAGTGATGACGGAAACTGCGTTTTTGACCCACTCGTCATGCGAAGGGCACTGGAGTACATTAAAAAATTCGATGGTGTCATCGCTCAGCACGCCCAAGAGCCACGCTTAACTGTGGGCTCTCAAATGAACGAAGGCTCAGTCTCTTCCATTTTAGGTCTTAAAGGCTGGCCAGCCATTGCTGAAGAAGCGATTATCGCGCGCGATGTCTTACTTACCGAACATGTGAAATCGCGCCTTCATATTTGTCACGTGACTACCGCTGGAGGCGTTGAAATTATTCGATGGGCTAAAGCTCGTGGAATTAATGTCACTGCCGAAGTCACGCCGCATCATCTTCTATTAAGCGATGAATTAGCCCGTTCATATGATCCAATTTTTAAAGTAAATCCACCATTGCGTAGCGAAAAAGATGTTATGGCCTTGCGAGAGGCTCTGGCTGAAGGAGTTATTGATATCGTTGCCACGGATCACGCTCCACATTCATTAGAATCCAAAGAGTGTGAATGGCAGGAGGCCTCTTTTGGCATGTTGGGCTTAGAAACGGCGCTCTCCATTGTGCAAAAAACAATGGTGGACACAAATTTGATGGGTTGGGCACAAGTTGCCGATCGGCTATCTACAGCCCCCGCGCGAATCGCTGGTTATCAAGGACAAGGAAGAAACCTTCAAGTCGGTACGAAAGCCAATGTGACAGTTGTCAATCCATCGGCGTCATGGGTTGTAGATAGAGATTTAGTTGCATCGAACTCTCGCAATACCCCTTTTCACGGATATGAACTTCCAGGAGTTGTTACTCATACATTTTTTAATGGTATCGCAACATTATGTGATGGCGTCCTTCTCTCAAATGGTGATATCGCATGAGCAAAGCCTTCTTTGTCTTGGATGACGGTCGAATTTTTGAAGGAAATCCTTGGGGTGCACAAGGAAAAGTTTTTGGTGAGGCGGTATTTCAGACTGGAATGACCGGATACCAAGAGACGCTGACCGATCCTTCTTATCACAAACAAATTGTTGTCATGACGGCGCCACATATTGGAAATACAGGTGTGAATTCGGCCGATAATGAATCGACTCAAATATGGGTGGCGGGTTTTGTCGTGCGCAATCCATCCAATTGTACTTCGAACTGGCGAAGTGAAAGTTCGCTAGAGAACCAACTAATCGTACACAATGTGGTGGGCATTCAAGGCGTTGATACAAGAGCAGTTACACGTCATCTGCGCGATCGAGGTTCGATGAGAGTTGGTATTTTTTCCAATCTTGAGTTATCACGCGAAGAAATGGTAGTTGAGGTACGCAGGAGCGCGCCGATGAGCGGAGCTTTTTTAGTTCCAGATGTTTCCACAGAATTGGCATATGTTGTGCCGGCAGTTGGGGAGAAGCGATTTGTGGTTGCCGCACTTGATCTGGGAATAAAGGCTGCGACACCGCGCGCTCTGGCCGAACGCGGAGTTGAGGTTCATGTTCTACCCTTTGATGCAACAATTGAAGATATTTCGGCTTTGAATCCCGATGGAGTATTTATTTCTAACGGTCCTGGAGATCCAGCGACAATGCTAGAAACAATTGAATTGGTACGAGAAGTACTACTGCAAGAGATTCCAATCTTTGGTATCTGCTTCGGGCACCAGATTTTGGGCCGTGCATTGGGCTTTGAAACATATAAACTGATGTTCGGTCATCGAGGAATTAACCAACCGGTATTAGATAAAAACACCGGTAAAGTCGAAATTACTTCGCACAATCATGGATTTGCACTTAAAGCCCCAACCGATAGTGCGTTTTCGACTGTTTATGGGCGTGGAGAAGTAACGCATATCAGCCTCAATGATGGGGTAGTGGAAGGTCTGCAACTTCTTGATCGTCCTGCGTTTTCGGTTCAATACCATCCAGAAGCTGCCGCAGGTCCACACGATGCGGCTTATCTCTTTGATCGCTTCGTTGATTTAATGAGCAAGAAAGTTCGTAACTGATGCCCTTAGACCCATCCATTAAATCTGTCCTTGTCATTGGGAGTGGGCCAATCGTCATTGGCCAAGCGTGTGAGTTCGATTATTCTGGAACACAAGCTTGTCGAGTGCTTCGTGATGAGGGTATTCGGGTAATTCTTGTCAACTCTAATCCTGCGACGATTATGACCGATCCTGAATTTGCCGATGCAACATATATCGAGCCAATTACTTCAGAAGTTATTGAAAAGATAATCGCACATGAAAGACCCGACGCCGTACTGGCAACCCTTGGCGGGCAGACTGCATTGAACGCAGCAATCGCCCTTTTTGAACTTGGCATACTGGATAAATATGGAGTTCGGCTTATTGGTGCCGATGTTGATGCCATTAACCGTGGCGAAAATCGTGAGCTTTTTCGAGGCATTGTTGCAAAAGTAGGAGGCGAATCAGCCGACTCTCGCATTTGTCACACCCTAAATGAGATCTTTGAAGCAGTTCACATACTCGGATATCCAGTAGTCGTCAGACCATCTTTTACAATGGGTGGTTTGGGATCCGGGATCGCCTATAACAAAGAAGAACTGCGTCAAATAGCTGGAGCGGGATTGCAATATAGTCCAACTTCGGAAGTACTCCTTGAAGAGTCAATCATCGGTTGGAAAGAGTACGAACTTGAAGTGATGCGAGATCAAAAAGATAATGTGGTAATTGTATGCACGATTGAAAATGTAGATCCTATGGGCGTGCACACTGGTGATTCAATAACGGTAGCTCCAGCCATGACTTTGACCGATGTTGAATATCAAAAACTGCGTAATTTGTCGCTGCGCATCATACGTGAAGTGGGCGTAGACACAGGAGGGTGTAATATTCAGTTTGCTATCAACCCGATAGATGGTCGCATTCTTGTCATTGAAATGAATCCTCGTGTGTCACGCTCGAGTGCGTTGGCATCAAAGGCAACCGGGTTTCCCATAGCAAAAATCGCTACGAAATTAGCTCTCGGTTATACCCTCGATGAAATTCAGAATGACATTACGAAAGTAACACCGGCATCTTTTGAACCAACGTTAGATTATGTCGTCGTCAAACTTCCGCGATTTGCATTTGAGAAGTTTGCAGACGCTGACCCGCGTTTAACAACAACGATGAAAAGTGTCGGCGAAGCAATGGCAATAGGCCGTTGTTTTTC
>JAYTTL010000239.1:0-1403 GCA_043745325.1 Actinomycetes bacterium | reverse complement strand
GGGCCGTTTCTGCATCACTTCGCACCCATTCTAGAATTTCGGCATCACTTGAAACACTTGGACCGGGTGAAGTTTCACCAGCATTAAAATCATTCATTGCAGGTTGAGTCAAAATATTTCGAGCAGTTTTTACCGCTTCTACCCATTCGCGACGATCCTGATCGGTAGACAAGTAATTAAACTGCATGGCAGGTTTTTTAAATGGGTCAGAGCTCGTTATTTTTAGCCAACCTCGAGCATCGGAATACATCGGGCCAACGTGAACTTGATAACCATGAGCACGAGTATCTCCTGTACCGTCATATCGAACCGCCAGAGGTAAAAAGTGAAACATTAAATTTGGATATGCAACTTCGTTGTTACTTCTAGTGAAACCACCGGCTTCGAATTGATTCGTTGCCCCTGGGCCTTTACGAAAAAATAACCAAGCCGCACCGATAAATGGTCTTCGCCAAAACTGCATGATAGGTTGTTGGGTCACCGGTAATTTAGATTTATATTGAACGTAGACTTCAAGGTGATCTTGGAGGTTAGCCCCAACACCGGGAAGATCGTGAACCATCGTGATACCCAATGGAACTAAATCCTTTTCATTGCCAATTCCCGATAACTGCAATATCTGCGGTGTATTTATTGCACCTCCGCACAAAATAACTTCCCTCGAAGAAATTCTCTGCTTCTTTCCTTTGATAATGGCTTCGACACCGATGGCCGTTGTGCCTTCAAATAAAACTTTAGTAACATGTACTCGCGTCTTTACCGTTAAGTTTGCCCGCTTGAGCGCCGGATAAATATAGGCGCGAGCCGCACTCAAACGCCGACCACGAAAGAGATTTCGATCAAAAGCGGCAAAACCCTCTTGGCGATAACCGTTGACATCATCGGTGCGCGCATACCCAGCCTGCTCGGTAGCTTTAAAGAAAGCGGCAAATAATGGCCCCTTCACTGGACCTCGTTCCAACTTTAATGGGCCACTGTGCCCACGAAAAATACTGTCTTTATCGGCCAAAGTGTTTTCCATTTTTTTAAAGTACGGCAAACAATGAGCGAAATCCCAACTGCTCATCCCAGCATCTTTGGACCATCGCTCATAATCCAATGGATTTCCCCGTTGCCAAATCTGCCCATTAATTGAGGATGATCCCCCTAAAACTTTTCCACGCGCGTGGTAGATCTTGCGATTATTCATAAATGGCTCGGGTAGTGACTCATACATCCAGTCATAGAACTTATTGCCGATGGGGAAAGCAAGGGCTGCAGGCATATGAATAAAGACATCCCATTTATAGTCGCGACGGCCAGCCTCTAAAACTAAAACGTTATTTTTCGGATCTTCACTCAATCGATTCGCAAGTGCACTTCCAGCCGATCCACCACCGACAATGATGTAGTCATACTGAAGC
>JAYTTL010000238.1:0-5152 GCA_043745325.1 Actinomycetes bacterium | reverse complement strand
ATATCTCTTTGGTGCATTACCAAAGTATGAAAATGGATAGCCAGCAAATGCCGAGATTGCAACCCCACAGTTAGTGAAATAACTGAGAGGGTTACAATAAAGCATCTGCGATCTCGACGTCGCATGGGTCTAGAGAAGTGAGTGACTTACTTCGTCCAGATTTTGCGTGATGAAAAACTAACTCCGCTGAGTAGAATCAAAACTCCACCGACAAGTATGAAATTACCCCACGGTGTTGACGTCGCTGGAAGTTCTCCACCCGTTGGCGTTGGAGTAGGCGTTGGCGTAG
Source organism: Actinomycetes bacterium (assembly GCA_043745325.1). GTDB lineage: Bacteria > Actinomycetota > Actinomycetes > Nanopelagicales > Nanopelagicaceae > Planktophila. The sequence continues at coordinate 4,863 of JAYTTL010000238.1, read as the reverse complement.
GCGTTGGCGTTGGTTGAGCCTGTACCGCATTATGATTGATCGAAGACGAGGCGCCAATATTGACATCACTGAGACCTAAAACAGAGCCATATATTTTCGAAGAAGCAGCTGTTGTAATGGCAGCTCCCGAAATAAAGTTTCCAGGGATAATGGTATTTGCACCAATGGTCGTTGCAATACTTAGCGCGCCGTTACTTGGTGTGTCATAAAGACCCGAGGTAAATGTCTTTCCGCCGATTTCTGCCGTAGTTGTAGTCCCAGATAAGGAGTTAATCAGATTACGTGCCGTAGTAACATCGGCAAGGGCCGTACTAGCGGCCGCCGTATTGTTTTCAAAAGATATGGGTCCAGCGCTTGCAAAATCGCTAATGATAATAGAGCTCGATGAGCCCGGAGAAATCCCACCCTTTATTGGCGCTACTCCAGTGTAAGAAGTTAAAGTACCTAAAACAATTACCCCGCCTGAAACTAGTGAGTAATTAGCACTTGTCCCGAGTGTTACATCTGCCGGTGAACTCGCAAAAGAAGGTAAAAATGGAATGGCAACGCTTAATGCAAAGCCCGTAATGAGTGTTAAGGCGAGTCGATTTTCCAACATTTAATGATTACTAATGACATCTCGTTGAATTTTAACCACTAGTGATACTAGCTAAACTGACTGAATCAATCGTTTTTGACTTATTCGAAACTTTCTTGGGTCTTGTAAAAATCATCCATAGCTTCCGTGGCCGCAAGATTTAGATTTGGTAATTGCATCTCATCGTCTAGATCACCACATTTGATGCACTTTACTTGTTGAGTTTTACTATCCAAAGCAAATTCATGCTCACATTGTGTCATTTTGATGGCGTCAATGGTTTAGTGAGAACATCCGTCGTTGCCTTACTCCGAGCGTTGAGCTCTTTATAAAGGCTTTCAAAAGCTTCGCCAAGATCCACTGGGTGAGAGGCCCCACCAAGGGTCACAATTTTCTCTGTTGTCTCCCGCACTTTTGCACTTCGAAGCATTGCTTTGCTAGGCATGCAGGATACGTAGGCACACTCACCCCCCACTCGAAGTTTTTCGATCAATGCAACACTCTTATTGGCCCCTGCAAGGGTGGTCGCTATCAGTTCTCCAGCTGAACCTGCACCTAAGACCACGACATCAAAGTGTTTCATTTTTTCACAGTACGCTGATAGAAACCAAAGAGCAATAGACAGGAAATTAAAGAAGAGTTGATTACACTCAACTAACCGAGCGTATTAACAATCCGACTAAAGATTGAAGGAAGTGTTTTTGCAGCTGGGACAATCATCGGGCGAACAAGTCGATTATTTGATGCCCAAAGTAGGCCGCCTGCGAGAATTCGATATGATCGTGTAATTTTACGCCATTCAGATTCGTATGCATGTAGATCATTGGCAAGTACGGATTCCACTGCCGCCTTACCTTCTTCAAATCCCATTCGCATTCCTTCGCCTGTGAGTGCATCAACATAACCTGCAGCATCACCGACCAAAAGAGTGCGACCAAATGTTCTAAATTTAACCCTTTGCCGCAATGGGCCAGCGCCGCGAAGTTTCGAAGCGGGATCTACTGACCGCAATCGTGCTTCAAGTTCAGGATACTGCGCGATAATTGTCCAAAAATCCATCGTTTCAGTTCCCAGTATCGCGATACCAACCGTTTGATTGTCAACTGGGGTGACATACAACTCTGCATTAGATAGCCAACAAACCTCAACGAAATTAGACCATGGAGCAATCGCAAAATGTTGCCTTAATCCATACCGCTGTGGAGAATTCCTCTTTGGTGGAAGAACTAAATTAAGTTGGCTACGAACGTTCGAATGTAGACCATCTGCGCCAATCAAATAACGACTTTGAATCCCTGCTGCTTCAACATGCGAATTTTCTTGGATGATTTCTCTTACTTTTCCGTCAAGAATTTTAATGTTGAGTTGTGATGCACGATTTTTTAACTGATTGTGCAATGTTGTTCGGCGCACACCACGGCCATGGCTTTTCGTAAACTTTGCCTCGACACTCTTGTTGCCGGCGATGTAGCGAATTCCAATAAAATCGATACCGGGCGGATCTACTTCAATACTCCGCAAATGCTCCAGGGCCTGGGGCATCAAACCCTCACCGCAAGCTTTATCAATTGTTCCAACGCGAGGGTCAATAACCGCAACTTCAAGCCCTGCTTGAGCCGCGTGAATTGCGGTAACTAAACCAACCGGGCCGGCACCTACAACAAGAACGTCAATCATGGTGCGGTGGGCAACGTTGCGAGCGCTGCATTTTCGCTCTTGAGTCTGAACGTCAGCACACATACATTAAGAATTGTAAAAATTAGTGCAGTGCGCCAGGCAAATCCCACAAGCGGAAGCGCAAAACCTTCAACAACGACTGCAACGTAATTGGGATGCTTCAACCATCTATATGGGCCATGTGATATTACTGGTAATCCAGGAATGATGACGACAAGCGTGTTCCATCGTTGACCAAGTGTTGAGATGCACCACCAGCGCAAAGCTTGTGAACCTACAGCTAAGGCAAACATTCCCCAACTTAGTAGCGGATGCGATTCGGGGCGCACCGCCCAAACTTCAATCAATGATCCAGCAAGTAGACCGACGTGGATAGCGACCATGTATTTGTAATGTGAACGACCGTATTCGATGCCACCTTGGTCAAAACTCCATGTGAGATTTCGCTTGGAAACAACTAATTCAGCGATACGCTCACATGAAACAAAGAGCAACAAAATAGTGAAGGCGACATAGCCACTCATTTTCTACCACTCCAAGAGAACAAGCTCAGTCGAAAACCCTGGACCCATTGCCAGCAATAATCCGACAGTTCCGGGCTCGGGTTTTTCGATTCCATTACCATCAACCACATCGCTAAGAATATGCAGCACGGCCGCCGAGGATAGGTTGCCCTTTTCGGCCAAACAGTTCCACGAAAGCGCCAACTCGCCAGCAGTTAATTCGAGTTCAGTTTCAAGAGCTTTTAAAATCTTTGGTCCGCCCGGATGAACTACCCAGCGGCCAATATCCGAAATTCTTTGTTGATTAGAGTTAAGAAAACCTTCAATCTCATCGCTCAAATGCGCTGAAATAACATCACTAACGGTGGGAGAAAGGAATATGCGAAATCCGGTACTTCCGATATGCCAACCCATTGCATCTTGGGTCTCTGGATAAAGCCGACTTTTTGAATCAACGACGCGAGGACCCGTTATTCTCATCGTGTCGGCGCGATGTGAACCAATCATGACAATCGCGCCGGCCCCATCGCCAAAAAGACCAGAAGAGACAATGTTAGCCATCGAAACGTCATCGGCTTGCAGCGTTAGCGAACAGAGTTCAACTGAGAGCAGAACGGCAATCTCATTGGGGTGGCCCATTAAATAATCGTGGACGCGAGCAATGCCTGCAGCGCCAGCGGCGCAACCAAGACCAAAGATTGGTATGCGCTTGATGTCAGATCGAAATCCAATTATCGGGACCAACCGAGTTTCAAGTGATGGAGTCGCAATGCCGGTAATTGATGTAGCCATGATTAAATCAACTTCGTCGGCGCGAACTCCTGCTTTTTCTAGGGCAACATTTATCGCTTCTGCGCCTAATTTCATTGCAATCGTTATGAATGCATCGTTGCTATCGGTAAAGGTTTTTATTTGGAGATAATCATCAGCAGCTAACGCCAAACTACGATATTTAACATGAGTCGCTTGATGAATCCGATTAATGACTCCTGTATGAGTCCCGTTTGGAGCGACAATTTCGGTAAATGATGAAGTTATCTCTTCTTGAGAATATTTGTGATCACCTACGACTCCGTGAACCGCCGCGATGATTGACATTTGCCCATTTTAGCGACTTTTATGAGGAGTAACCACTTAAGGAGCTAATCGATCCAAATTGATGCAATTCATGCAACTCCTTATACCTTAATTCCCTTTTCTAATGCCACTTATTTCAACAGAGCATTAAATAGATACCCGACAATAAGCGCAGGTAAGCGCTGCAAGAGCAAATGTGGAGCACTCCCGCTAATCTTGAACCTTTATCAACGGACAACTGCTCATAGAAAAGTCAGCTTCAAAATTTTTTATCACTTAAGCACAAGAAAACCCAGGCAGCACTATTGCCCCATAACATGATCAGGCTTCGCTGCCTGGATTCTCTTCTCTTAATGCTGAGCGATATGGACATTGTTTTCTTTAGCAGCAGAATTCAGATCCATTGCCACAGCATGAATCTGTTGCTGAATCAGTAGTGCAACAGTTCGCAGTGGCCTGCGCAGAGCAACACGCCTCTTTACTTTCAATCTTTACATTAGCCATTTTTAACCTCTCTTTGTATCGATAAACATCGATGCGTCTAGAATACTCACATATCGAAGAATGTCAATGTATGCTTAGACCATGGCTAAAATGGTTGTGCTTTCTAGGTCTACAAAACAGCTCGCGGTTCTCTCGGAACAATTCAAGGCACTCGGCGATTCCACTCGTTTACAACTCATGCTTTCGGTCATGGCGGGAGAAAACGCTGAAGCCTGTGTTTGTGATTTGACGCCTGAAACCGGTTTAGCGCAAAGCACAGTTAGTCATCATTTGAAATTATTAGTGAGTGCCGGCTTGTTGGATAGATCCCAACGAGGCAAATGGGCCTTCTACTCTCTAACAACAGATGCCAAAAATTTACTGAAGTGATGTGTTGAGCGAACGCACGATAGCCCTATTAGTTGTCTATTTTCTAAAGATCCTATTTGCACGGATCTTTAGATTTTTCCAGCCCATGTCGACTTGATTATTTACGACTGCTGCCCATTTAAACTTTTCACCGAGTAGTCGGGTGCCGAACAAGAT
>JAYTTL010000237.1:0-1410 GCA_043745325.1 Actinomycetes bacterium | reverse complement strand
CGTAAGTTTAGAACAAGCGATGCCATTCATAATGGAGTACGTGAGTAAGCGCTTAACGACTGAGTATGAGTCTAAAGAGGCCTATAGAGAATTTTGGCGAGCGCATCCAGCGTGTGTTGATGGATGGGCAGAGGTTCTCAATGAATATGCAGATTATGATTTACGTGGTGTCGCACCACATTTGAAACCAGCATCAAATTTAGCGGCCGTTGAAGCGGATATTCTAGAAGAATATGGACACGAGTTGAATATTCGCGCATTGCAAGGGCTTACTAAGCAGTCATTACTCATCAAAACTGAGCGTGGACTATTTAATGAAGAACACGGCGTATATCCTATGGTTTGGCTAGATCAAATCCTTCCGCTTTATCCAAAAATAAAGTTAGAATATTTGCCGGATTACAACCATTATGAAATTATGTTGGAAAAAAGTGGAGCCGAGAAAGTGGCACAAATAATTTACGGAGATCGCAAATGAGTTTAAAGGGAAAACGCGCTTTCATTACCGGTTCATTCCAAGGTATCGGTCTTGGAATCGCGACGGCACTTGCGCATCAAGGCGCCGATATAGTGCTGCATGGCCTAGCTAATCCTGAGACTATAAAGAATGCTCATGCCGCAGTTGTAGATGCAGGAGCTGGCAGTGTTGAATCGCATGTGAGCGATCTGAAGGACAGTGCTTCGACTGAGCGCCTAGTTGCAACAATTTTGGCAAGCGGCCCAGTAGATATTTTGTGTAACAACGCAGGTATTCAACACACCGCAAATATTGCTGAGATGCCACGAGAAAAGTGGGACGACATAATCGCAATTAATTTAACATCATATTTTGACACGATGCGTTTATTACTCCCGCAGATGCAAGAGCGTGGATATGGACGTGTCATCAATACAGCTTCAGTTCATGGCTTAGTTGCATCGATCACTAAGGCGCCATACATATCAGCTAAGCATGGAGTTATTGGTTTAACTAAAACGGCAGCTCTGGAGTATGCAGCCAGCGGAACGCGCGAATCAGGCGGAGTGACGGTTAATGCAATCTGTCCAGGCTGGGTAGAAACTTCACTGATTGAGCCACAGATTCAAGCCCGAGTAGATATGTTTAATGGTGATCGTGCTGCTGGGATTGCAGACCTGCTCTCTGAAAAACAGCCCTCACGGCGAATGTCAACTCCCGATGAGATTGGCGCGTTGGCTGTATTTCTTTGCTCCATCGCAGCTCATAACATCACCGGTGCTTCGATTCCAGTTGATGGTGGTTGGACCGCGCAGTAAAAATATTAAATGACAAAACCCCCGAACCAGAAGTGATGAACTGAACCCCAAAAGTTGGACACTTAAAGAAGAGTCCAAATCGAAGGGCTAAGTTCAATGGACAACAGGGTCAAGCATCAAATTGAAACCCGCATC
>JAYTTL010000236.1:0-1414 GCA_043745325.1 Actinomycetes bacterium | reverse complement strand
TAGAGGCCGAAGTTCAAATCCGCCGAATTCAATCACTGTTAGCGCGCAAAGGTTTTGGTTTTGATGTAATTGGTCGAGTTATTCGCGAGCTAGATATTCACTCAGGCGAGCTCCAGTAGCCACAACTGCGGCGGCGTGAATGCGACCGGGTTGTCGACCTAATCGCTCTATTGGTCCGCTAATACTTACGGCGGCAATTACTTTTCCATTAGGTGCTCGAACTGGGGCCGATACCGATGCAACTCCGGCTTCTCGCTCTCCGACGGACTGTGCCCAACCTCGTCGGCGATCGGCGGCTAATTGAGCGGCGCTAAATCGGGCATTGACCAAACCGCGGTGAATTTTTTCGCTGTCTTCCCATGCTAATAAAATCTGTGCTGCAGATCCTGCCGCCATTGTTAGCGCAATACCTACTGGAACAGAGTCACGCAGCCCTGATAAACGCTCGGCAACGGCAACGCAGATGCGTTGATCACCTTGTCGTTTATAGAGTTGCGCACTCTCACCCGTGGCATCGCGAAGTGTTACAAGGGCAGGGCCTGCAGCGGCGAGCAAGCGATCCTCACCTGCAGCCGAACTTAGTTCACCACTGCGCGCACCGATGGTAAATCGCCCAGATAAATCCCGAGTGACCAATCGATGAAACTCTAGGGCGACGGCTAATCGGTGGGCAGTGGGGCGAGCAATACCAGTGGCGGCAACGAGTTCGGCCAAGGAGTGGGGACCGGCCTCCAAAGTGCTTAAAATCGCCACCGCTTTATCTAATACGCCAACTCCGCTACTCTGTCTGACCATAGGGTGATATTAGCATCCCACTATGTGATATCGCAAAATTAAGGAGTGAGGAGCAATGGCTTCAACGTTAGCGGAAAAAATTTGGGCCGAGCATGTTGTGCGTTCGGCCCCTGGCGAGCCAGATCTTTTGTATATCGATCTGCATCTAATCCATGAAGTGACCAGTCCACAAGCCTTCGATGGGTTACGCCTTGCAGGGCGCAAGGTACGCCGACCTGATTTAACTATTGCAACCGAAGATCACAATGTGCCGACTCAAAACATTGATAAGCCAATTGCCGATCCCGTATCCAAACTGCAAGTAGATACTCTGCGCGCCAATTGTCTTGATTTTGGCGTTCGCCTTCACTCACTTGGAGATAAAGAGCAAGGCATTGTCCATGTCGTCGGCCCGCAGTTAGGTCTGACTCAACCGGGAATGACGATTGTTTGCGGAGATTCACACACATCAACGCACGGGGCATTTGGCGCCCTCGCCTTTGGAATCGGAACTTCTGAAGTAGAACATGTTTTAGCGACGCAGACTCTTCCACTTTTACGTCCTAAAACAATGGCGATAAACGTAAGTGGATCATTAAAACCAGACGTAACATCAAAAGACATCATCTTGGCGATCATT
>JAYTTL010000235.1:0-5174 GCA_043745325.1 Actinomycetes bacterium | reverse complement strand
TGTTGTAGTCATAGGCAGAAGCCTCTTTGCTCCATGTCAAAGATTTTCCTAGAACACGAAAAAGTGTGGAGTACTCGAGAAAGTGATTACTGAATGCGAGCGTTCTCTCACTATTCGTATCCTAAAAAAAGCCCCCAACTCGTTTTACGAGTCAGGGGCTTTCTTAACGGTAGTCGCTCTGCGCCTATGTGGATTCACGGACTCTTATTGATGCCTGCCCTGAAGGGCTAAACACCGGTCAACAAGAAAGCTGTTGCCACCACATCAACATAATAGAGCCGTGTTATGGAGAGCGAAATTTAATTACTGAGCTTTGCCAAGAATGCGATTGACCTTTGTGCCACAGACAGGGCATATTCCCTGCGCCATGCGGCGACCTGAGTCCGAGACCTTTACTGTTCCCTCAAAGTCACGCTTCTCTTTGCACTTAACGCAGTAAGCGTCACCTTTATATGTCTCTGTCATTAATGTCCTCCACTCCACGCTTGCACTCCTTTTAGGGATGCTCCCCGTATGGGGCAGGCGTTATCAAGCATGACGATACCCCTGCCCACGTGAATTTACGCCTAGTTATCCAGATTTATTTAGAAGTTTTTTCAGCGCCTCGGGCATAGCCAGCGCGGTTTCGGCCGCCTCATAGCCATCTAAGTAGGCACTGGCAGCTTCGGCCCCTGGATATCTGGCTAATACCGCCTTAAAGCCTTGGCCGTGATCGCCGATCTGTAGATGGATCGCTTCGTGGAAGAGAACGTAGTCCAAGGCGTAGTCAGGAGCGCCTTTGAGGCGATCTGAGACTCGAATGCTGCGATCCAGAGTTGTACACGAGCCCCAGCGCTCTCGCATGGCCCTCCACGAGACATGAGAGGGTCGGATTGAAATTTCAGGGGCCAACCTGCTCAATATGGCATCGATTCGCAGAGCTAAAGCATCTTGACTCATAGTCACAGCCGCCTCTTGGGCACGGATTTTGGCAACCATCTCCGGGACCAGCGAGCGCTCATGGGCCTTGCTCAGGCTGGCGGGGATAGATACGACGATTCGACCACCAGCACGGTAGGCCGAAATATTCTTTTTTCGCCTGGTAGAGCGAATCACGACAATCTCACCCTCTGTAACTCCAGGCAACGTAGCATCGAGATCTATCTCATCGCCGCCATGAAATTCCGCGGTTAAATCATCACAGAAATCATCAACGCTCATGCTCCTGAAGATATCTGCCATATTGCCTTTACTGGGCACTCTCACCCATGTGTTGAAAGATTTTTCGCCTCCAAAAAACTCATTACAGGAACGCTTTGCTGTGTGTCAATACTTATTTCAGTTGATTCTGCGCGAAAAAACACTTACGTTACATCCACGAACTCCTCGGATAACCGTTCTTTGTCAGCAAGGGGAAGGCTGACACAGAATGTGCGCCCGGGGAGTTCGCTTTTCAATTCTTGGGCTCGGCACTCGCATTCACTCGTATTCATTCGCATTTACCCTCTCATTAGTTTCTAAGCAAGTTCTAAGCAGATCAGAGAATTTTTACAAAAATGGCACAAGCCAAAAATCTATGAACAAATCTCTAGTTAGAAATAACTGTGTACTAAGTGAGAAAAACGGCTGAGTAATTAGGCGGTTATAACGAGGATAAGTCGTCGGGAATTTCCATACTCGAAAGATAAATCTCAGGAGTTAATAAATCCTGTGCCGTCGGCAAAATTCCACTCCAAATGTGATCTCGGGATTGAAGATCTCGTAAGTTTCCAACGGCGCTCCAAAAAGACGATGCTTCTCGCGCAAGACGTGGTGATACTTGCAGACCAAAGAGATTTGCAAAGAGCTGCTGTGTCGGTGCAGATGTGGCACGACGACGACGAAGAGTTTCTTGTAAAGCCACAATATTTGGTAGGCGATTACTTGCAGCAAGATTTACCACCGTCTCACTCCACCCATCAACTAATGCAAGAACGGTTTCAAGTTTTATTAACGCTTCTCGTTGAGCCGGTGTCTCTTCAGGTGTGAAGATTCCCTCATTGATTGCCATCGTAAAACTTTCAGGATTGCTTGGATCAAATTCATTAGTGGTGCCCGATGCCGATTCGAAGGCATCTTGTGCTTGCCGTTGGATTGCGTCGATATCGATCCGAATACCTTTGCCATAATCTGAAATTGCCGTTCGAATATAGGAAACTAACCACGGATTATGAGAAAAGAGGCGCGCCCCAGCACTCTCACGCAGTGCATGAAAGATTCGTACTTCATCGATTGGAATATCGAGATCTTGTGCCCATTCGGAAATATTTTGCGGAACTAAGGCCGGAAATACTGGCTCAACTAGTGGAAGACCGACATCGTGGATACCCGTAGCGCTGACCGCTAAGCCACCAACTGATTGTCCGAGCTGTGTGGCCATCATTGACCCGATGAATGAGTGCAATAAAGTTGCAATCATTTCAACCGGAATCTGCATCTGGTTCTCGGGCGAGCCGAGCCCATCACTTTCGCCATTATTTTTTAAAAGTTCCGAAATCGCTGTCGCTAGTCCGATTGCAAGTGGCTCGACACAAATCTGCCAACCAGATAATGTTGAATCTACCCAATCTGTTCGAGCTAATGTCGAATGTGCAACAATCGTTGACTGTGGAAAAAAGGTCGCTTCATCAAGCCATAGTTCGGCAATTGAAAAAGCCTCTGTAATTTTCGCTACATCATTTGCGCCAATTGGAGCCGAACCTTTCCCCGTAACAAATTTTTTTGCCGTATCACGAACTATATTTTTCGGGAGAGCTTCAGTCGTTGCTCCCATTCCTGGCGCACTCATTCCCAACTTTGAAAACTGTTTCTTAATCTGTTGCTGCATCTGTTGCATCATGGCGGCAAAATCAACTTCACCTTCGCCATTATTTTTTTCAGCATCATCTGAACTGTCGGGCGTAAAACCAAATGGCGTCATGAAGTAATCCTCCTAAATCTGTAACCACGCGTTCCGCAATTTTCTTCCCGCGCATTATCCTTTTTCTACCCAAGCCCCATCTTTGGCATCGCCAGCGGTTCTGAGTTAGTGACGATACCGAACTGACGATAGGCTTGCCCTATGTCCAGCGCCGCTTCAGCTTTAATCTGGTGGGTCGTGCCTGCCATGGGCTTAATTGGCGCACTTGGCTATGTTTTGTGGATCTCCAAATTCCAAGGCAAATATCGCCAGGATACACAACGCTCTGTAGGTCAGTTTCAGCGCTTTCAAGAGTCCTTACGTGATTCGCAGGCGCGAGATGCCGGTACAACTACCGATAAGCCTGAAAATAATGGCTTGAACTCCGAACCCCCTGATTAAAACCATAACCACGTGCGCTTTTCACCACTTCCCCGTCCTATCTTGGCAGTTCTTGGAGTCTTTTTCGGCTTATCGCTTTTAGCCCCACTTCCATTTGCCATTGTGTTGCCGGGAAGCGCACAGAATATCTTCGAAAAGATTATTACCATTGAGAATCAAAAGACATATCCAGCCACTGGACGCTTGGATTTGATGTCGGTTCGAGTTACAAATCCCAACAACTGGATTATTGGACCAGAGATTGTTTATGCGTGGCTTCGAAGTGATGAAGCGGTTTATCCTCGTGCTGCGATTTATCCGCCTGGTGCAACCAATGCATCTGAGAAAAAAGCTGCAACTGCCGATATGACGAGTTCACAAAAAAAAGCGATTGGCGCGGCTTTAAATTTTTTAAATGTCAATCCTGATTTTGGGGTTGCGAAGAATCAACTCATTGAAAAAAATATAACTTTTGATGTCAAGCGCACTGGCGGCCCTAGCGGGGGGATGATCTTTGCTATCGGCCTCATTGAGCTTTTAACTCCGCGCGATATTTTACATGGTCGCCATATTGCTGGTACAGGAACAATATCTATTGATGGGCGCATCGGTCCGATCGGAGGAATAAATGAAAAGATATCTGCGGCAAAAAAGGCAGGTGTCGAGATATTTTTAGCCCCTGAAGGTAATCGGAGCGAACTCGGTAAAATCCCGAGTGGGATTAAGGTCGTTGTAGTTTCGACCTTATCTGAGGCAATAGTGGCACTTACGAAGCAGGGTTAAGCCGGCCTCACCGCGCATGAATCCAACGGCAATCGGACTCGTTCAGCCGCAAATCAAGAGTCAAAAGTGGAAAAACTCCGATAGTGCACCCACCTTTAGTGCGCTAGCGTTGGAGCATGATGAGTAACGTAACCCCCCAGTTTAAGCGTCGTCGCGGTCCACTTCCAATTACCATCGGAATTTTAGTTGTAATTGGTGTAGCTCTTGTATCTATGAGCGGTTTCTACGCAGACTGGCTCTGGTTTAAATCTGTTGATTTCACATCGGTCTGGTCAACGGTTTTATTGACAAAGATCGAACTATTTGTAACCGCCGGAATTTTAACTGCCGCCGTTATTCTTGCCAATATCGTCATCGCTTTTAAGCGACGCCCACTATATGTTCCAATGAGTATCGAGGCCGATAATCTCGAACGCTATCGCGCGCAAATTGAACCGATTAAACGTTGGGTTGTTATTGGTTTAGGCCTTGCACTCTTTTATTTTGCCGGAACATCTGGATCAACGGTCTGGTCTACGTGGTTACTTTTCAAGAATTCAACTCCCTTTGGAATCAAAGATCCTCAGTTCAATATGGATATTTCCTTCTTCGCCTTCCGACTTCCATTTTGGCAAACGCTCATCGCTTGGGGAATCTCGACGTTAGTGCTTGCAATTATCGCATCGGCAGTGGTGCACTATTTGTATGGTGGAATTCGATTGCAAGTGCGCGAAGATCGCACCACCGTTGCGGCACGGGTTCAACTTTCAGTGTTACTTGGTGGAGTGGTTTTACTCAAGGCCGTTGCATACTGGTTTGATCGATATGCACTGGCACTTAAAGAGAGTAAATTAATTACAGGTCTTACGTACACCGATGTCAATGCTGTGCTACCTGCGAAAGCTATCTTGGCGGCAATTGCCGTTGTGTGTGCGTTGCTATTTTTTGCCAACATCGTACGTCGCTCATGGGTTCTACCTGCTGCAGGTACGGCCCTTCTTGTTGTTTCTTCGATCTTAATCGCAGGTCTATATCCAGGTGCAATTCAGCAGTTCCAAGTAAAGCCAAGTGAGTCATCGAAAGAGGCTCCATATATTCAACGCAATATCGATGC
>JAYTTL010000234.1:0-1417 GCA_043745325.1 Actinomycetes bacterium | reverse complement strand
ATAGTGGACCCATCATTTCAGACACGAAAGCGACCTAAAAACAGGTAGAGTGAAAGCGAAATGAAGAAACGATTCACAAACGACTTTCGAGCGCGAGTGACGCGCGAATTGTTGAAGGAAGAAAAGACGCTCAGCCAACTCTCGGCAGAACACGGGGTAGCGGCGACGCAGCTGAGCCAATGGAAAGCAACGGTGATCAAAGGGCTGCCGAGTTTGTTCGAAGATGAACACAAAGGGATAGAGGCGGTGCGGTTGGAATACGAGCGGCGGACAGAAGAACTGTATAGCGAGATCGGCCGACTAACCACCCAGTTAGCCTGGCTCAAAAAAAAATATGGTTTTGAAGTTGAGCCGCGCTGAACGAGTGAAGCGCATGGAATGGGAGAACGGTGAGCTGAGTGTCAAACTGCAAACCGAACTGCTGGGACTGAATCGGACGAGTTTGTATTACCGACCCATCGCACCCAGTGCAGAAGAGTTGGCGCTCAAAAACCGAATCGATGAGATTTACACGGCGCACCCATTTTTTGGATCGCGCAAGCTGGTGACGGTGCTGGGCTGGGCGGGAATCCACATTAACCGCAAAGCCGTGCAGCGCCATATGCAGGAGATGGGGATTGCCGGCATTGTGCCCGGATCCAACTTGAGCAAAAGACGCGCAAAAACAGGGATATTTCCATATTTGCTGCGAGGGGTGACGATTGAATGCCCCAATCAAGTGTTTGGGATTGATATTACTTACATTCGCATTCAGCACGGCTGGATGTATCTTGTGGCGATTCTGGATTGGTATTCGCGTTACGTGGTTGCGTGGGAGCTGGATCAAACTTTAGAAATTGATTTTGTCCTCACGGCAGTTGATCGGGCACTCAGTGTCGCAATTCCAACCATCATCAACAGCGATCAGGGCAGTCACTTCACTAGTCCGCAATACCTTGAGCGCTGGCAGGCTTGCGATGTGCAGATCAGTATGGATGGCAAAGGTCGAGCCCTCGATAATATTTTCACTGAACGGCTTTGGCGATCCACAAAATATGAGGAGGTCTATCTCAACGATTATCAATCACCCAAACACTGTCGCGAATGTCTGACCCGTTACTTGAGTTTTTACAACTGCCAGCGGCCTCATCAATCGCTTGGCAACCTCACTCCGGCTCAGGTCTATTTTGGGGCAGGCTCCGGATTCCTTAAAGGTATGAACGTTCAGTTTCAGCCACCCCCTTCGATTCAGATTGGGTTACACAAATAACAGATTTTGACGATTAGGATTCCCCCTAAGATTTTGCGCTTTTGTGTCTTGACAATGGGGTCCACTTTAGATGTCTTGTTGAATCTGCTCAAACACACCCTCTGCCCTCCACGGCGAGTCACTCATAAACTGCTGTAGTTGTTGCCCATCTTGGTTCCCCGCTTTCAA
>JAYTTL010000233.1:0-1417 GCA_043745325.1 Actinomycetes bacterium | reverse complement strand
TCTCTCCGCGGGAGGCTTCTAGGAGTTGAGCTAATGCCCAGGTTTTTCCAATCCAACCAACTGGTAAAGGAGCTCCTTGAATAAATCGGAAATTGTTTAAGCCGGCGATTGAAGAGGTGATGATTGATTGAGTCTGATCTTCTGAGTTATCATCGAGAAAGATAAATTCGACTTGGTTAAGAAATCTTTGTGCAGCAAGTGATTCAACGAGCTCTTTTACATTATGAGCTTCGTTACGAAGTGGCACGATAACACTGACAAAGTTGGAAATATCACCCACATCACGCGGTTGCTTAATGGAGAAAAAATTAGTGACGCAGATGAAAGACATAACAAGAATTGGTGGGAAAATTAACCATGACATAGAGTTTTAGGGGCGCCCTAGCCAGCGTGTGAGGAAATATGGCGCAAGGACAGCACCAAAAATTGCTCCTGAAAAGAGCGCAATCCCTGGGCGGTTAAAAAAGAAGAGATTCCCGACAACTCCCGAGAATAGAGTCCAGATAAGGTAGGTATCGACTGCTAAGAATGAAGCGCCAATTTTTCTACGATCACGAGGAAGTATGAGATGTAAAATGCCAATTAAACCCATTCCGCTTAATAACCAACCAAAAGTATTGGACAATGGAATTTCAGGTTGAAATGGAACATGTGCCCCCTTTACTACCCAAGTCCATCTGCCCGCGCTGACCATCAATGGATCTAGAAATAAGTCCCACGCAGCTAGTGCAACGCCACCGTAAAGAAATATCCAATGACCTGCTACACGCCTCGATGCAACCAAAATGGGGTGAGCCATTGAAATCCACGCAAATGGTACGACTAAAGGTACAGAAAATACTCTAAATCCAAGATCGGGGGAGTAAGAGTATGTGCCGAAAGGCCATGAGGTTAATACGCCTATATGTTCAATTCCGAGTGCAAAGAGAAAAGTAAAACCTAAATAGATAAAAACATATCGCCAGCCGTAAGCAAAGAGGGCATGCAAGAGCATTGCACCAGCCCCCCAATAAACGACGGAAATGGTGACTAAGCGCAGAGCTTCACCTTCGATTAAGGGGTAGATTATCTGAAGCGAAATTGCGATTGAGAGAACGGCGACCAGCAATATATTCATACGTTTTGAGAGACCAGTACGTCGGTTTCTGCGTGGAGAATAATGGCGGATCGACATGTGGCTAAGTCTGCCCTATTTTCAGGCTGAGCTATTAATTGAGCCACGTATTTCCCGCACTGCAAAGCGCGAAAATAGCTCTTCTGAATACCAATGGTATTTTTTCGTTGCTGCGATGGCGCCGTTGTGTGCCTGATTGCGATAGGCAAACTCTCGAAGTGCTGCTGGGGTTTCCCACAAAGAAAATGTCCCCTGTAACCCGATAGGTGCTTCACCGATTCCAATGGCCGCAATTAAACCGGT
>JAYTTL010000232.1:0-1419 GCA_043745325.1 Actinomycetes bacterium | reverse complement strand
CAACATCCATTGCACGCTGGTGCACCAAGGTAGCCAAGGTTCCAATGCCGCCTTTAATATGCCACGCTCCAAAGGCTTCCTCAACGTAGGCGATTGTGGCTAAAACTGCGGGCGCCTTGCGCGGATCAGATCCACTATATGTTGCATAACGATCGAGAATGAATCGAAGCCGCGGATCCCTAAGAATTTCATTGGATAATTTTCTTAGAGATTTCCATGGCGCAATAACAAAGATATCCCTTATCAGGTGCTTTCGCTTTAAAAGTGAAAGAGGTGATCGAAGTTCGGATTCGATAATAGGCTCGCGCGAGACATCCCACATCTTTGTTGCGTGTTGCATCAAATGATTCCACTGAGACGAAACATCTTCACCGAAAGACTCACGAATCGCATTGAGTGTGTGATGTCGCGACAGATTAGCAAATTGAACGCTCGTACCGTCACTAAATCGATAATCGAAAGATGGGTCAACGGCTGAAATTTTACACAGCATACCAAGTGGTTTACCCGTGCATATAAAAAAATCCTTATAGACGGCCGGTAAAGTCAAAAGTGAGGGCCCAGTATCAAAGGCAAATTTTCCTATCCATTCAGTGCGTAATTTTCCACCGTAAGTGTCAGAGGCTTCATAGAGCGTTACTGAGTGACCTGCACGTGCTAAACGAGCAGCCGCAGTCATGCCACCCATTCCAGCACCAATGACAACAATTTTCACAGTGGTCGTCCTTTCCATTCAATTTTGCCGCGCTTTTGATAGGAGTAGAAAATTAGATAGATCAGTAATAAACTTGAAATTGGATGTAAAAACGAGTCGAAAATGCAGCTGCGAAATCGAATTGCACTCAAAATGCGGGTAAAGATGATGAGCGTCAAACTTATCCAACCCCACATTGAACCCATGAGGGTAAAAATAAGTGGTGTAACGCCGGTTAAAAATAGAAATATGACTGCAATGAATGCACCAAAGTTGGATCCGAAGGCGTAACGAAGCGATTTACCATAACCAGATTTAATCTGCCTCCACGACGAGTACATTCGAACCTCGGAAATTTCGGCGCCATTTGCGACAATACCGTTGAAACCAGATTTCGTGAGCGCGTGAGCTAAAAAGACATCATCTAGAACCGCCGCTTTGACGCATTCATATCCACCTGACTTAACAAGCGCGCGCGTACGCACAATAAAGAACTGCCCGTTTGCTACCGCCATGGATGAAAATCGAGAACGTTCAACAATGGCAAGCACAAGCGTGGACATCCAAGACCATTGCAGTAATGGCTGAATTAACCGCTCACCTAAAGTTTGAGCGATTTGTCTTGGGTAGGGGGAGATGAAGTCCAACCCCATCGAATTCATTAAAGTAATTGATTTGCTTATGGCATCGGAAGTGATTCGAACATCGGCATCTATCGAGACAAT
>JAYTTL010000231.1:0-5192 GCA_043745325.1 Actinomycetes bacterium | reverse complement strand
CCGAAAAAATAACCACAACGAATCAACTCTTGTTGCCGCTTGGCCAGAAGTAATCGACCATTTGATGTCTGGAATTCAATCAGGTCTATCTTTGACCGAATCCTTAGCAGGACTTTCAACTCGTGGACCTGAAATTCTACGTCCGGCATTTATTGAGTTTCGCACCTCCCTCTACCGCCATGGCGATATCGGTGAAGCAATACATGAGTTGAAGGAACTTTTTCACCACCACGGAAGTGATCAAATATTCGAGGCGTTATTAATCTCTAAGGCACTCGGTGGAAGTGAATTACTTTCGATTCTGCGCACTTTAGGTGACTTCCTGCGCCAAGATTTAGCACTTCGACGTGAAATTGAAGTCAAACATGGATGGATAAAAAACTCTGCCCACCTTTCGGCATCGGCGCCTTGGATTCTTTTGCTTTTACTTTCAACTCAACCAAGTACGGCGGCGGCATATTCAACGCCCACAGGTGGTGCGATTTTGATTGCAGGACTAGTCATGACTGCCCTTGCATATCTATGGATGAATCGCTTGGGTCGACTACCCCAATCTCCTCGAGTATTTTCTGGTGCGCAACAAGGGAGGCGTTGATGCTTAAAATTATTCTCATTGCGATGCTCTTTGCTATTCCTGGCGGTCTTCTCTTTATGCTCGATACTCAAGTCGATCCATTTAAGGAGTTAGAGCGACGAGCAAAGGCAGGTGCGGCTAAAACTCGCGATAAGAGTCAAGTACACGCACGTTTAGAAGAGCTAGGAAAAGGAAGTGAGCTTGATTATCAAAACTTTCGAATTCGCCAAATAGGCTTTGCTTCAGCCAGTGCAACGTTGGTAATCACAATAACACTTGCTTCACACCATTCACTCTTTCTATCTCTTCTGCTTTCTGCCCTCATTGGCAGCCTTTTCCTAGTATTAATTGATAAAGAGTTAACGCGCCAGATTAAAAAACGCCGTAACATGATTGAGGCTGAATTTCCAGCAGTTGTAGAGATGATGACCTTGGCAATTGCAGCTGGAGAAACACCCATGAGTGCCATGGTACGTATCGCGCAATCTGCAGATGGAGAGTTATCAAAAGAGTTTGCAATTGTTATCGCCGCTGTTCGCTCTGGCGAGCCACTTCATACCAGCCTTGATGAATTAGGGCGTCGCGTTAAGTCCGTCATGATTCGAAGATTTATCGATGCAATCGTTACCGCCACATTGCGTGGAGCGCCTTTAATCGACGTTCTCTCGCGCCATTCCGTTGAAGCACGTGCGAATCAGCGCAATATCGTGATGAATGCAGCTGGCAAGGCTGAAATCTCGATGATGATTCCAGTCGTCTTTCTTATTCTTCCCATCTCGATCCTCTTCGCACTTTGGCCATCGCTGACAAATCTAAACCTATTTGCAAATTGATCCGTGACTTAAGCCGCGCTCTCTTCGCGCATCGACTCACTAGAGGCAGGAGAAGCGACTTCTAGTTCCATAGGTATTTTTTGAAGGACTGGATTAACGGTGCGGGCTGCAACTTCAATCGCAGTTGGCCGACCAGCTTTGCGTTTACGGGCGATAACAAAGCCGTCCTCAAAAAGTTCGCCTCCCCACACACCGGCTGGCTCTTTGCGAGATAGCGCACCCTCTAAACACTGCGAACGCACAGGGCACCTACCGCAGAGCGATTTAGCTTCGGCAATGGCTAAGTCATCTTCAGAGAAGTACATCTCAGGATCTGCTGTGTGGCAGGGCAAATTAAATGATGATCCATCACTGTGAGTGCCAGTTACGGCATCCAAACCGATCTTCTTATCTGCCCAACCTGGTATTAGTAGTTCGCTGAAGAGAACGCTCATCGTCCTCACCTCTTCTCTCGTAGTAGTACTGCGATTGTTCCTCGTTGCCGTGAATTTTTCTAAATGATTTCCATTTTCTTTTAGATAAGGAAAAAGGGCCCGAATCCTTTGTGGATTCGAGGCCCTTGGCTTCTGTTCTCATTCGATTCTTATCGAGTAGAACTCCAAGTGGCCTCGTATCCGGCATAAAAGGCTGCGTAAAATGCAGGCTTTGGGGTATGCCAAGCGTTGCGCTTATTGGTCGTATGAGCAGAGGGAATCACTGCAGAGCGCAATGCGCCCGCTGATACGAATGATGCGTTAGACATATTCGCTTCCCCTTATCTGTCTCATCCCCATTTTGCCAAGAAATGTAGGAACGGCAAGAGTAAAGCATGGATAGATGCTCGCGCAAGTTATTTAACTCAATTATCTCTCATCACAGGAGATTGCCAGGAATTATTGCGGAATAAGGCCGGCTTCTACGAGAAAGCGAGATGGTTTGCCGCGATAACTTAAGTGCAAATCCACTTTAGCCCGCGTGATTCCTACGTAGAAAAGCCGTCGCTCTTCATCAATAGATGCTTGATCATTGCTAGTCGATGAGTTTTCAAGGGGCAATAAGCCCTCGCTAACGCCCATTAAAAACACGCGCTCCCACTCAAGACCCTTTGCTGCATGCAACGTTGCAAGCGTTGTCACCGGCATAGTGGGTGGATTATTTTGCTGAACTCGATCTTCGAGTTCGCGCAAGTATGTGCGCAAATTCTTTGGTGTAAAACCAGAATCCCCATCTAATTCACGCGCTAAGTGCAAAAGCGCGGCGATGCCATCTATGTGGGCGCCACTCAAAAATGGCTGTGCCAGAGTCCGCAGTTCATCTAGCCACGAAACGCCTTGCGTTGGGATGACTGAAGCGTTACGCACTAACCGTAAAAACTCTCGAACATCGCTGCGATCAAAGAATCGATCGCTATTGCGCACCTGATATGGCAGTTTGGCGGCATTCATCGCACGCTCTAGAACCTTAAGCTGGTTATTAGTTCGAGCCAATACCGCAATCTCTTGGGCCTGTGTGCCTTCGCTCAGCAGTTTTTTAATCCAATCAACGATCCCAGCAATCTCATTGCTCTCATCTTTAAAGGCATCCACCGATGGCTTATCACCATGGGCATTGAGTGCAACGAGCTCTTGACCCATTTTAGCTTTACGCAAAACACTATTGGCCATAAAAATAATTTCAGGAGTTGAGCGATAACCCGTGGTTAAACGAACAACTTCCGCCTCTGGAAAGCGATTGGTGAATGAGTTTAGGAAAACCGGAGTTGCACCGGCGAATGAGTAAATAGTCTGTGCAGGATCTCCAACAACACAGATCTCTTGACGCGAGCCGAGCCAGGCATTTATCAGTCGCTGCTGCAGGGGAGAAATATCCTGATACTCATCCACAGTAAAAAATCGGTATTGATCGTGAACACGTTCGCGTACTTCACGCTCTTGTTCGATCATCGCCGTTGTTAACAAGAGCACATCTTCAAAATCCATTGCCCGTTCTTGTTGCTTAACTGATTCATAGGCGGTGTAAATCTTGGCGATTTGCTCGGCGTTAATATGTGGCTTTGTGGGGCGCTTGCCAAGTTCGGATAAGTAATCGGCCGGTGCAACTTGCGACACCTTCGCCCATTCAATCTCAGATGCAATATCGCGCATTAAATCCCGAGAGGTAATAGATATTTCGCCCATAAGTTCGGCACGCTTAATCGCTTCGGTGATGAAACTTGTCTTAGATGTGATTAAATCTGGCGTACGTCCGCCGAAGACCTGTGGCCAAAAAAAGGTGAGTTGTCTAAGGGCTGCTGAGTGAATGGTGCGTGCGGCAACGGCAGGTACACCGAGGGATCGAAGTCGCATGCGCATTTCACCTGCAGCTCGTGCAGTAAATGTCAGTGCTAACACTTTGTGTGGATCCATGACACCGATTGCGGCGGCATAGGCGATTCGATGCGTAATTGCCCGAGTTTTTCCCGTACCAGCCCCTGCAATTACACAGACTGGTCCACGTGTGGCAAGGGCTACCGCGCGTTGTTCGTTATCGAGTGCCTCTAAAATCTCTTCGGCGCGAATGTCATTACTCATGTGCACAAACGACCGGTGTAAAAATCACGGACGCCATGCTTGGCCACCGATGAGATCGGTTGCGAAGTATCCAGATTTAGCGGTGTACCAACTTGTAATCATTTTGCGTGCAACCGAAATTGCTGGAGGAAGCAATAAATCCCCTGATGCTATTTTAGATTTAATCCCATCACGACTAAACCAGGCAATCTCAGTGATTTCTACTCCATCAGCTTTAGCGGTATCTGGATGATCCGTGATCGCTTCAAAGGCAATCATGATGGATGCCGGAAATGGCCAGGCCTGTGAAGCCAAATAATTTATGTCGTTGCAGTACACACCAGCCTCTTCAAAAACTTCGCGCGATACGCACTCTTCAAAAGATTCACCAGGTTCAACGAAGCCGGCAAAAGTTGAAAATCTTTTTTCGGGCCAGATGGGTTGATGTCCCAGCAAAATTCGATCTTTGATGTCTTTAACTAAAACAATTACTGCAGGATCGGTCCGCGGATAGTGTTGCGATGAATCGGCTACACACACACGTACGCTTCCACCTAGATCGCTTATTGTTTCAGCCCCACACCGCGAACATCTTGGATGCGTTGCATGCCAATTTCCTAGACCCACTGCATGCATTGCCAAAGTTAAATCGACCTCGCTCAAACTTCCGCCGACTTCTCGCAAAGTTCTAAAACCCTCACATTTAACGCCCTCATCGACTGGTTCGTTAATCCAGGATGTTCGCCATGCGAAAAACGCCTGACCTCCATCTCGAGCCAAACCTAAGAAATATCGTTCGCCGATTTCAAAAGAGATTAATAGAGTTTCCACGCTGTTAGCGGTTAGAAATCTAAGTTGGCCATCATTAGCTCCAATATGGCCATCAACAATCGGCAGAATCTGCGCGGTCTGCCAGAGCAGGGCCAATTGAGTCGAATCGAGGCGAAGCTCGCTCGCGCGATCGATAGGTGAGAGTGATTGGTTACGTGCGCTCATGGAGGAGTCAGACTACTAGCATCGCCCCATGCGCATAACATCATGGAATCTGCTTCATGGGCTGGCAATGCCTCCCGACAAAGAGGCCGATGAAGCCGCTCTGCTTGCAGCTGAAATCAACCACTTAAGGAGCGATGTGATTGGGCTACAAGAGGTGGATTACTTTTTGTCGCGATCTGGAAACCACAATCAAGTGGGGAATGTTGCAACGATCATGAATGCGGCGCATTGGGCATTTGCGCCATCGCTCATGGGTTCTCC
>JAYTTL010000230.1:0-1431 GCA_043745325.1 Actinomycetes bacterium | reverse complement strand
TCGCAAATTCGCTTGACAGCCAAGCTTTCTTTAAATCCTCTAACTTAGAATCTTCATCGAGGGGATCCAAGTAATCTAAATACTCATCACCAAATAATGTGTCGGCATCGGTAAACTGACGCTCTACCCATAGGTGAAAAGCGGTTCCGCGCCGTGAGTATTGATCCTGACCGCGCGGCATTGGTCGACGAATATTTAGGGCCAGCTCTTGTGGGTCTTTATGAAGGGCAACTAACGTCGACGTTGAAAGCCTTGGCGGCAGCGGAACGTGTATCAATCCCTGTGAGCGATGTTGGATTTCGGTAATGAGAGCTTGGGCATCATTAATCCACGAAGAGATTTCAGGGTTATCGGTTTTTTCTAAAGTGTGAGCCGAGCTCTCATTGACCAATTCAACCGCTGCGCTAAAGGCGCTTCGTCGATCGCCCAGTGGATCAGAAGGCCAGACTGCAGTAATTGGATTTTCAATGCTTGGATTCTCAGCACCAACTTCGGGTGCTGGCGCATCAGAGAGCATAAGAGCTCCGAGTGAACTTGCAGTTGCGGCTATGAGATAAAAAATTTCACTGGGCTCAACGGCTCGACTTCCATCTCGCCACCGCGATGTTGTGCAGATCAAATGCGATTTGGCGCGAGTTACGGCCACATATGCCAGACGCATCTCCTCGCGCAACTTAATATTTTCAACACAGCGCGAACCAAACTCTTTAATAGCCTTCGCCGCTTCGCTATTTTTCGTAACTCCATCCAAAGAAAAGATTGGCAACTCATGTGCATCGCCTCGTAGTGCAAAGGGAATATGTTTTTCATTTTTTATCCAGTTATCGGGATCACTTGAATTATTTCCGGGGAAAGTTCCTTCAGCCAGACCTGGGACTGCGACAACATCCCATTCAGCACCTTTTGCCATATGTATGGTCAAAATCTGCACCACATCACTTCGCACTTCAGGGGCACCTGCCTTCAAACCGCCTTCGGCATCGGCGGCCACATCTAACCACTCTAAAAATGCACTTACTGTGCCGCCACTTCGTTCAAACTTTGCCGCTTCATCTAGGAAGCGATCCAAATGCCGGCGGCCTGCTTGCGATCCATCGCGCAGAGTTATCTCACTCTCTAGCGTTAAATAGTTTTCAACCTCACTAATCAAGTCACTAATCTGTCCACCTGCACGAGCGCGCAATCGACGTAAATCGCCAGCAAAAACCACGAGACGTTGAAATCCGATTTCACTAAAACTATTCTTTTTCGCGTTATGTATTTCATCTAACGCATCGATAATCGAGCCCGCAAATTGGTCATCTGCCTCCAACTGGTCGGGATTTCCAGCGGCAATTTTTTTAATAAAACTCTTGGAATCAGCGTGCAACTCCCTTGCGCGATCCCGAGAAAATGCGCCAAGCGCGGCAATATCGCGCGGGCCTAAATTAA